>JBGTIL010000087.1:0-2543 GCA_041745695.1 Chitinophagaceae bacterium
TTGGTTCATGCCGGAGCTGATGCGCTTTTACGGTCAAACAATCAAAGATGCCTACGACTATCACCTGCGCCTCGGTGCACTAAAAAACATGACCAAAAACCTCCACCACGATAATTTTTTCTGGGACCAGATCGTCAATCATCCCAACTACGATACCTTCTGGCAAAAGCGAAATATCTTACCCCACCTAAAAAACATCAAGCCCGCTGTACTTACTGTGGGAGGATGGTTTGACGCAGAGGACCTGTACGGACCGCTGAATATTTACAAAACCATTGAGCGTAACTCACCGGGTACAAAGAACATGCTGGTGATGGGACCCTGGGGCCATGGCGACTGGGCCAGTGAAAAAGGCAAGAGCACCCACAACCATCTTTATTTCGGCGACAGTCTCACCACTTATTTCCAAAAACAGGTAGAGCAGCCATTTTTCGCGTATCATCTCAAAGGCGTAGGAACAGACAAACAACCCGAAGCTCATCTCTTCAACACAGGCACCAAGCAATGGCAAAACTTCGAAACCTGGCCTCCGGCTGATGCGCCAACCTATCGATTTTATTTTGGAGAAGGAGGAAAACTATCGCTTAATAAGCCATTGCCTCAGGAAGCCAGCTTCAATTACATTTCCGACCCGGCCAAGCCTGTACCTTATACTTCAGAAGTAGAACCACTCACTTTTACCCCCCGCCGTTTTATGAGCGATGATCAGCGTCATGCCTCCCGGCGACCAGATGTACTCACATTTGAAACAGATACGCTTACCGATGCAGTCACACTTGCTGGTGAAATCATCACCAGGTTAAAAGTGGCTATGACCGGAACCGATGCCGACTTCGTAGTGAAGCTGATTGATGTGTATCCCCAGAATCACCCGGAGTATGATCATAATCCAAAGAATGTAACTATGGGCGGATACCAGCAGCTCGTGCGAAGCGAAGTGTTTCGCGGCCGCTTTCGTAATTCTTTCGAGAAACCTGAGCCTTTTACGCCTGGTCGCCAAACGGAAGTAGTAGTGCCCCTGCAGGATGTGTTGCATACATTTAAAAAAGGTCATCGTATCATGATCCAGATACACAGCACCTGGTTTCCTTACATAGATCGTAATCCGCAGAAATACGTCGCAAACATTTACAAAGCAGACGAAAAGGATTTTATTAAATCAACGATTAGTGTTTCCAGTGCTTCTGTAATGGAAGTGGGCGGCGACCTGAAAAAGAAGAAAGTCTTTTGATGGGATCAAGCTTCTTTACACGCTTGCTGCTGTTCTTGATGCTTGACCAAATTGCAAATGATATTTTCAATAATTACATCATCCAGGAAAAAGCAAACTTTCATAGCTGGTTAGGAATTGAATTTATTTTTATGTTGTAACAAGCATAATGATCCATATAGCCATCGTCATAAAAATGGCAGAAAGATCAGGATATTGGTAACTATAAGGTACAGGCATCGGCATTGCCATCGGCACTAACGAAGCTTCTGCGCGCATTCTAATAGCTGAACTCCAGCATCATTTCTCACACCTGTGAGTAAGCAGAAATAATGCATTTTCGGTCCTTGGAACGCATCAACAAGTTGTGAGGTCTCAGCAACACCAATAGTCAGTGCTCATCTCAAAAAAAGAGTTATAGCAACAAGGATAAAGTGGTCCGGCAGGATGCATGTTTTCCATAAGAGATAACGGAAGATCTGAAAACACAATGCCCATAGGGGAATCACTCATATGAGTGATTTTTAGAAACAGAAACTTTCACTATCTCTACACAAAATTGATCAGTGTCTCTGTATGCCACATCAACTTCCATTGATCCAAATCAACAATTTAAATATATATGCCAACACTAACTATCATGAATCCAAACAAAGCATTATGGGAGAAGGGTGATTTCACACGCATTTCAGAAGTCATGCGGAGCAGCGGCGAAGCGCTCGTCTCAACACTATCTGTCACCAGAGTCATGTCTGTTCTTGACCTCGGTTGTGGTGATGGCACTACTGCCATTCCCGCAGCAAAACTAGGAGCCAATGTTCTGGGTGTTGATATAGCACAGAATTTGGTTGAAGCGGGCAACCAACGCGCAAAGAGTGAAGGCCTCACCAACTGCAGCTTCCAGGAAGGCGATGCCTGTGATTTGCATGACCTGGAAGATCAAAGTTTCGACCTCGTTGTAACCATCTTCGGAGCTATGTTTGCCCCGAGACCTATGGAAGTTGCACGTGAGATGGTTCGTGTTACCCGCCCGGGTGGAAGGATTATTATGGGAAATTGGATACCCGGCGATCCCACCCTGGTTGCGCAAATTCTCAAGATCAGTTCTGCTTATACACCACCGCCTCCCGAAGGCTTTATAAGTCCTATGCTTTGGGGCGTGGAGAGCCATGTGATAGAACGATTTGCGGCAGCAGGTGTGCCCAAAGAAAATATCTCTTTCGTTAAGGATACTTTTTTATTTACAGCTTCATTTTCCCCCTCCGAACTACTCAATCGTTTCAAGAATTATTACGGTCCTACCATGAATGATTTTTAGGCTGCTGAAAAAAAT
>JBGTIL010000088.1:0-18937 GCA_041745695.1 Chitinophagaceae bacterium
CGAGGACTTGCCTTTTTGTACTTTGGCCAGCAATTCAACCCGTTCGTGAGCCAGCAGGTTGAGTCGAAATTTGGTCATGGCGATGCGGGAAAAGCCCAAAAGCCATAATACCTGTCAGATTACTCTTTAAGCAACACTAGAGTGAAGTGATTTCAGTAGTATTTGAGCAACATTATGCTTTATATAAAATATAAAACCTTATTTTTGACCAAAATGGGTCAAATCAAAAAGAGCAAGCCCTAAAATGACAAGTTTTGGTGACTTTATAAAAGCAGAGAGAGAGAAGTTAGGCTGGACACAAACAGACTTGGGAGCTAAAATTGGCATAAATTCAGGAGCAATCAGTAAGATCGAACATGGAAGGAAGCAACTAAGTATAGCTAAGCTATCTAACCTTGCTACATTGTTTGCTGTTGATTTGCCAAAATTGAAGGAATTGTATTTTGGGGATAAAATTGCGAAAGAGATTTATAAAAATGACTGTCCAGAAACAGTCTTTGTAGTCGCCGCAGCCAATGTTAAGTATTTAAAAAGCAAAAGTACTAAGCAGGTCAAACTCAGCTTTGGAATAGAATAATGGAATATAAAAGTTTGATACAGAAGTTAGGGTTTCTTCCTAAAGAAAACACAAGCGGAGTATTTTGCAAAGAATATGCTGCTTGCGAAGGTTACACTATCGAAGTGAATTTCGACAAAAGTGTCTTCAATTTCGGAAAATTAATCGTTGCTGAAAGTAAAACAACACAAAATTTCTCACAAGCTGAAAATTGGGTAGTGTTAGAATGCGTCGATAAACTTCTTGAAAAAGGATATCAGCCAAATAACATCATTTTAGAAAAAACTTGGGCTACCGGACACGGTACAAGTGGCAGGTTAGATATTTTAATAACTCGTAATGACGGTACAGCTTACATGATGATTGAGTGTAAGACATATGGAGTAGAGTTCGACAAAGAATACAAAAAAATACTAAAAGATGGCGGCCAGTTATTTACTTATTTTCAGCAGGATAAAAATGCTGAAATATTAATGTTATATGGATCAGAATTAGATAAAAAAGGTAGCTTTCATCATAAAAATGAAATTATAAAGATTGAAGATGATTACCGCCAGGCCGGTAATGTGAAAGATTTTTATGATCGCTGGAATAAGCTGCCTAAAAATAATGGCGTTTTCGAAGAATGGGTTAAACCATACGACTTTAAAAGTAAGGCATTAACACCAAAATCTCTGAAAGAAATAAAACAAGAAGATAGTAGTTTTATATTCAATCGATTCTTAGAAATTCTTCGACACAACGTTGTGAGCGACAAACCAAATGCTTTCAATAAAATATTTACTCTTTTTTTGTGTAAGATATACGATGAAAAATCGACTAGAAATTCACAAGAATTGAGTTTTCAATGGTTGGAAGGTTTGGACAATAATATATCTTTTCAAAAAAGACTTGCTGACCTGTATAAAAAGGGGATGAAGGAGTTTTTAGAAAAAGAAGTAAGTGACTTATCCGATAGCGAATTTGAGGAAAAATTTGGTATTCATATATTGGATGAAGATACCAAGCGAAAAATTCTTGAGCAATTCACTGAAATTCGTCTAAAGAAGAACAATGAGTTCGCAATTAAAGAAGTGTTTGACGATGTTTCTTTTGAAGATAACGCAAAAGTTGTAAAAGAAGTTGTAGAATTACTACAAGGCTATAAAATACGATATACCAAACGTCATCAATATTTCAGCGACTTTTTTGAATTGCTATTAACTACAGGACTAAAGCAAGAGTCGGGACAATTTTTTACACCCGTTCCAATTGCGCAATTTATTATAAAGAGTATTCCATTAGATATGATAGTACTAGATAAATTAAGCTTAGGAGAGGCTGATAATTTGCTGCCATCGATAATAGACTATGCATCTGGTAGCGGTCACTTTCTAACCGAAAGTATGCATGAGATACAAAGAATTTTGGATCGAGAAAAAACGGACGATTATATTGACAAAACGGCTATACAGATAAAAAAATGGCAGTTAGATCATTTTGACTGGGCGATACACTATGTGTATGGGATCGAGAAAGATTATCGTTTAGTAAAAGTAGGTAAAGTGGGTTGCTACTTGCACGGTGATGGTTTAGCTAAAGTGATCCATGGTGATGGACTGGCAAATTTCACACAAACAAAAGAATATCAAGGAAAATTAAATCATAGAGATAAGTATTTTTCTCAAGATAATAAGCAGTTTGACATTGTAATTTCAAACCCACCCTATTCTGTTTCTGCCTTTAAAGGAACGTTGAAGAATGTAGAAACAGATTTTGATTTGTATAATGAACTTACTGACCAGAGCAGCCAAATAGAATGTCTATTTATAGAAAGAACAAAGCAGTTATTGAAGGATGGTGGCATCGCTGGAATTATTTTACCCAGTAGTATTCTGAGTAATGCAGGTATATACACAAAAGCTAGAGAAATTATTTTGCAATATTTTGAAATTTTAGCTATCGCTGAATTAGGCAGTAATACATTCATGGCTACAGGAACAAATACTGTTACTCTTTTCTTGCGTAGACGCAAAAACGAAGTAAGCCAGAATATAAAATCTTTAGTCGATAGAATTACGACTAATTCTCAAGATGTAAATATTGGTGGTGTAGAAAAACCAGTTAGCAAATATGTTAGTCATGTTTGGGAAAGTATTTCATACAACGACTATATTACGTTATTACAAAAACAGCCAAATGATGCGGTAAAAAACCATGAGATATATAACGAATATCAAAATAGAATAGCTGCTAAATCAGATGCTGAGAAATGGAATATAATAATTCAGAAAGAGCAAGAGAAAGTATTTTATTTTATTCTGTCTTATTCACAAGAAATTGTGTTAGTGAAAAGCGGTGAAAAGAATGAGGAAAAGCAGTTTTTAGGTTATGAGTTTAGCAACCGAAGAGGGAGTGAGGGTATACACCCTGTTCAGAGAGGTAAAAGTATAGATGAATCTACAAAACTATTTGACACAGAAATTTTTGATAATCCAGAAAAGGCGAGTACGTATATATACAAGGCGTTTCAAGGCGATTTTAAATACGAGATTGATGACAGTCTACAACAGCACATTAGCCGTCACAACCTGATCGATATGCTTACCTTTGATCGAGTTGATTTTGAAAAAAATGTCTCCCTTTCAGCTAAAAAAAAAATAAAAATTGATACGAAATGGGATTTAGCGAAGATCGGGGATATTGCTGAAATAGTGAATGGAGGAACACCAGACACAAAAAACCAAGATTATTGGGATGGAGATATTAATTGGGCTACTCTTGTTGATACGAAAACAAAATATTTACATGGCACAGAAAGAAAAATAACTCTCGAAGGCGTTAATAAAAGTGGAGCTGTTATACTTCCAATAAATACAGTTATCTTTTCTTCACGTGCAACGATTGGCGATGTATGCATCAATAAAGTTGAGACTTGCACTAATCAAGGATACAAAAACTTTATTTGTAAACCTGAAAAAATACATTATGAGTATTTATATATTATTTTAAAAAATCAAGCGGCTAATATTGCTTCGTTAGCCTCTGGAATGACTTATGCTGAAATATCGAAATCACAAATTTCGGAATTTAAAATTCCATTACCTGATTTAGATACACAAAAGTCTATAATTTCTGAAATCGAAATTTTAGATGTACAAGAAAAAGAGGCTAAGGAGTTAATCGATGATTTAACTAAAGCTATATTCGATTTGGTTTCTCCATCTGCAACAACTCCAACAGTTGCTTTAAAGAATTTGCTCGAGGATATAAACCCTGAAAAAGGAAAAGTTATCAAAGACCTTGACCCAGATACAAAAGTTTCATTTTTAGCAATGCCCGATGTTAGTAATGAGGCAGAAATTGTAAATCTACAACAAAGATCTCTCAAGGATGTGAGAAATGGATTCACATTTTTTCAACCTGATGATGTGTTGTTAGCGAAAATAACTCCTTGCATGGAAAATGGAAAAGGTGCATTAGTTGTTCAATTAGAGAATGACATGGGATTTGGGAGTACTGAATTTTTTGTCTTAAGAAGTGATAGAAATAAGATTTTGCCGAAGTTGTTGTTTTACATCACTAAAGACAAAAAATTTAGATTTAGCGCAGAAAAAGTAATGACCGGTGCATCGGGCCATAGAAGAGTACCCAAATCTTTTATAGAGACGTATAAAGTTCCGAACTTCTCTATCGCTCAACAACAAGAGATTATTAATCAGATTGAAAGTATAGAAACAAAAATTTTGTCTTTGAAAGCGCAAATATTAAAAATACCTCTTCTGAAAGAGCAAACATTACGTAAATTTCTATGAAATTATGTTTGCTGAAACCCCTAAAACTGATTATCGGTCATAATTATCTAAATTATATTTCAGAGTGGATAAGCTTGCCTCATTGTCGATAACGATTGAAGTTATCAATGGATGCTCATGTACAATGAGGTTTAAAGATAGCTAGGGTAAATATTGGGGTAACCTCTATCTTAGTTATAGAAAAACATTCATTTTACAAGATTTTATTTGATGTGTTTGAATCCCGCGCTCTCCGCCATTGCATTGTCTAACGAAAACTCGTGAAGCCTAAGAAACCCTTGTATATCAAGGGTTTTTGCTTTATTATGGTCTAATACACCCCAACATAAACTACTGATGTCTTACAAGTTTTGGGGTAAAAATTGGGGTATAATTTGTCCCCTTAAATAATTTACCCCATTTGTGGAGAATGGTATGTCCCTTTGTGATTTGGATTGCCGTCATGCAAAAGCTCAAAATAAGGCTTATCGCATGTTTGATTCTGGCGGTTTGTACTTGGACGTGATGCCTACAGGCAAACGTGTATGGCGTTTACGCTTCAAATTTTTAGGCAAGGAGAAACTTCTCACCATAGGCCAGTATCCAGCCATCACATTGGTCAAAGCAAGGGAGAAGCGAGATGTTGCCAAGCAAGCGCTTGAGAATGGGATTGATCCGTCACGGGAGAAGCAAGAGCAAAAAAAGTTAGCCCGCTTCAAACAGGTACAGACGTTTGAACTGGTTGCTACTGAATGGCATGAACATAATCGCAGCACATGGTCACCAAACTATGGCAAGCATATGTTGAGCCGTCTCCAACAAAATCTTTTTCCCTTTATTGGACAACAGCCTGTTTCACTACTTACCGTAGAACATCTGCTTACCTGTCTCCGCAAGGTAGAAGACAGGAAACGATTTGATCTGGCACATCGGATGCTACAGGTCATCGGACAAGTCATGCGCTATGCAGTCATCACCGGACGGATTGAACGTGATATAACGTCCGATCTAAAGGGCGCTTTGAAAAAGTACAAAAAAGGCCACTACGCAGCCATCAGTTCCGAAGAACTACCGCAGCTTTTAAAAGCATTAGAGACAAACGATCTTCGTATGTTCAAGCAGACGATCTTAGCGATCAAACTTATATTGCTGACTTTCGTGCGCACAAGCGAATTAATCAACGCAACTTGGCAAGAATTTGATCTTGAGAAAGCCGTATGGGACATTCCGGCTGAACGCATGAAGATGCGCAACGCCCATCGGGTCCCGTTGTCAAGACAGGTGATCGGCATCCTTACTGAATTGAAGGAACTGTATGGAAATGCTGGGTACATCTTGCCGAGCGTCATACGCCGTAACAAGCCCATCAGCAACAATACAATTTTGAAAGCATTGGCCCGATTGGGATATGAGAAAAAAATGACGGGGCACGGATTTAGGGCTTTGGCAATGAGCACGATTAAGGAAAAACTCAATTACCGTCACGAGGTTGTTGATCGCCAGCTAGCCCATGTGCCGCGTAACAAGGTCGATAAAGCCTATGACCGCGCACAGTTTTTGACGGAAAGAACAAAAATGATGCAGGAATGGGCAGATTATATTGAAACTATTCTCATTCATAAGAGACCGAAATGATACACTTGAAACCATGTCATGAAACGTTCGTCATTTTGATTGCATGATCTATTCTCTTTTCTACATTGTATTCTTTAGAATTTTGCCAACAAGAGATTAAAGCCTCAGTTGAAATCTCGACTCTTCTTAACAGTTTAACATCGAAATTTAAAAAGTTTTCAACTGTCGCTGAATAATCAGTAATGATTGAATCAAAACTATTTAAAGAAAACTCTTGAAGAACATTTCCTATTTTATCCGTTTGAATAAATTTTAATTCATCTTTTGATTGGCCTTCAATTCTGAATGACAAAATAATTTGATCATAATTTGGAAAAAGGAAGAAATCATCTTTTTCTAAAAGTACTGTGTCTAGCAATGTTGCAACGCTTGATCCAGAATTTGCTTCTATCTTCTGTCTAAGAAAGGTTTTATTCTTTATTTCTGAAAGTGTATATTTGCCAGGAATATTACGAATAACAAGACGAAAACCAAATGCAGGTAAATACCATAGCTCGGTTATACCTGTCTTGTGAGAAAACCTATTTAAGATTAGATATTGAATAGCTGGAAAAGCAAAAAATGTTACGAATGCAAGAAGTTGCCCAAAAAAAGTTTCCCAAAAGAATGTCATTGCGAACATTTGAATTTTGCTTTCTTTACAGACAATTTATCGGACTTAATTCTAAATCCCAAAATATTTAACTATATGATCAAAGCATGTCAAATTTTCTTTTGTAAACTGTTTTTCGCGTTTTACAGCTAAACCTACATGAATCGCCGAGTTACGGTGCTTTTGCAGTTCTTCAAAATGATTTAGCGGGAACCCTTCTAAATCATTTATCTTCAATATTTGAACGTAGGCTAGTAGTTTACCAAAACCAAGAGTTCGATCATTTTCAAGCAACTTTGGATCAACATCATAATCTAGAAGAAGTTGATATAAAATTGCTTCACCGATAGCTCCTGCTAAGATCACAGACGTTGTAAACCGATCCTTTTCAAAATTAAGACGATAGTCTTCATAAAAGCTCGAAATTAATTTCTTAAAAGGGCTATTTATTATAGGAATGCGATCAATTTGCTTAGCATCAACTGACGCGTTAGGATGAATAGGCAACGGAATTTTAAGTTCTTCAAGTATCTCACGAGGAATTCGAGGCATTACGGTGCCGACTGCGGTTGAAATAAGACGTTCTGCGACAAAATCTATTTTAAAATACCACATTAGATAGTTCGCTGATAAACCAAGTTTATAGCCATCATCTGAAATTTTTAAAGGAGTAGAGAACCCCTTATCAGGCGTATCTTTATCTAATATCTTGAGACTTATTGCTCCGTTAGAAGGCATTACTACAAGAGTGCCAGCCGGAATTATTTCATTACGCTTAGATTTAATGATATAAGCACCGAGAGCCGCTTTGCGGTTTTTCGCAAACTTACTATCGAGTTTACTAACGTATGTTTTTAAAATATCCATCTCTCTTGAGTGTAATGTTTAATTGAAATTAGCGAGTTACCTCACTATGTGTATCGCACATATTATCAATGGGTAACTTATTCAATGGCAAGATTAACTATAATTACTTGATTTAAAACTTTCTATACATTTTTGAATGTCACTGACCTTCCACGCTGTCACACGGGGAGCCAGTTTGTAAGGCTTGGGAAATAGACCCGACCGGCAGCCATTCCACCACGTCGCTTTGCTGACGGGTATCAACTGTAGGACCTGCTCCAGACGCAGAAAGCCGTTGAGTTGAGACGCCGGTATCGACACTTCGTGCATGTGATCCTCCTCTTACTAAATAGTCATCTTTCTGTTTTACCATAGCATCGAAAATTGAATGGTTACGGGAAGGCTTATTAAGCGTCATCCAAACCAAATAAACGCATTCATGTTCCATGAGGCCTACTTCTACAGCATTGTGATTATCCGACATTAACAGGACAGGAATCCTATTGAACACCGGTTAAAAGTAGGTTACTATGATTATATTCCTAATAACAGAATTCGTCAAGGCGTAATGTTCTGACCAACCAACGGAGGCCGCCAATGCAAGTGAAAGATGATTCACTCTTAGATCGTAAGACAGCCGCCAGGTATCTCCGTGTATCACCCGGCACGTTGGCCGTGTGGGATTGCACCAAACGCTATAACCTTGAACCCATCAAGATAGGCCGTTCCGTGCGTTACCGCCGTTCCAGCTTGGACAAGTTTATCGAAGACCGGCTTTGGAAATCGTAAATGGGTTGTAGCCGTTCGCTTTCAAGCGACTCCGTCCCTTAATTTTTCCATCCCCTACCAAGGAGATCGCCATGAACATTCATGACGCGAAAGAGATCCCTATTGTCGAAATTTTAAGCCGGTTGAGCATTCACCCCAAAAAGACCAGCCCCGGTAAGCAGCTTTACCTGTCTCCCGTGCGGGAGGAAAAAACGCCAAGTTTCTACGTCTATCTGAAAACCAACCGCTGGCATGACTTTGGCGATGGACGGGGCGGTGATCCGGTTGACCTAGCCCGTGCCTTCCTAAAATTTACCCGCGAGGCCGATACCACTGCCGATGCTTTGCGCTGGATCAAAAACATCGGGCTTGGGCCGTATGAATTCAAGCCCGTCTATCACGAACCACCCGAGCCGGAAGAACCCAGCCTGATCTTGAAGAAGGCGAAACCCCTTCATCATTTGGGCCTGATCCACTACCTCGAAAAACGCGGCATTCCGTTAGAGATTGCCGACCAGCATCTGAAAGAAGTCCATGTCAAAAACCAACGCACGGGTAAAAGCTTTTTTGCACTCGGCTTCGACAACGAGGAGGGTGGCTATGAACTGCGCAATCCTTTTTTCAAAGGTTCGCTTGGCCCGAAAGCCATCTCCTTCATTCGCGGCAAGGAACCGAAACCGAACAGCATTCATCTGTTCGAGGGTTTTATGGATTACCTGTCCGCTATCGCACAGTTCCACGGCAAGGGATTCAAGGGCGATGCGATTGTCCTTAACTCTCTGTCATGCCTGAAACAGATCGCACCGTACATTCAGGGTTACGGCTACCGGATCGCTTATTCGTACTTCGACAACGACAAAGCCGGTGAGACAGCAACCGCGTCACTCGCTGAATTCCTTCAAACGCAAGACGACCTGACGCACAAGCGCATGAACCGCCTTTACGCCCCATGCAAGGACGTAAACGCATGGCACATGCACACGCTCAATCTGACCTTGTAAGGAGCGCGAGACATGATCGTCACGCCCCACAACTATCTGTCGTTCGCGGATGACGGGTTGATGCCGTAGTTCGGCTGCATTGTCAGCGCATCGAAGTCTGTTCCACCTGCCGACTTACAGGTCTGTTCTCCACGACTGAGGCTTAAGGACGGGACTATACCCGGCATCACTCTTTCACCAACAAGAATTTTCCCCGGCCTGATGGCCTTCCTCGCGAGACAAAATTCTTGCCGGTTCCCTCGCTGGATACCGGGTTTTACCAATCCCGTAACCCTCACCCGTGGAGAACACACCATGACGACCACCACCTGCAAACCATCCTCTAAACGCGCTCAACAAAAAAAGCCTTACAACGGCACTCCTCCCACCCAAAACGACCTGTACGCCCGCGTGACGGGCAAGATCATCACCGACCTCGAACAAGGCAACCTGACGTGGCGCAAACCGTGGCATTCCAATCATCTGGCCGGTCAGGTCATGCGGCCTTTACGCTGGAACGACATTCCCTATCAGGGCGTCAACACGCTTCTGCTATGGGGGACGGCTGCCGAGCAGGGCTATACCTCGCCTTACTGGATGACCTATAAACAGTCCACCGATCTGAAAGCTCAGGTGCGCAAAGGTGAAAAAGCGACACAGATTGTCTACGCTGATAAATTCATGATCGAAGACAGGAACGCCCAGGGTGAAACCGTCACCAGTCAGATCCCCTTCCTGAAACCCTACGCGGTGTTCAACGCCGACCAGATCGACGGTCTGTCCGATGGGTTTTATAAAAAGCCCGAACCAGCGATTGTCCATACGAAGTCACGCAATGCACAACTTGAAACCTTCTTTGCGCAGACCAAAGCCGACATCCATACCGGATGCGAAGCCTCTTATTCCATCACGACCGACCGCGTTCAAATGCCGCCGTTTGAGAGTTTTGCAAGCGTTGAAGATTATTATGCGATTTTAGCGCATGAAATCACCCATTGGACGCGTCACCCGACCCGGCTTGACCGGGATTTAGGCCGCAAGGTCTATGGCGATGCCGGTTACGCGAAAGAAGAACTGGTTGCCGAACTCGGAGCCTGTTTCTTGGCGGCTGACCTTGGCTTCGAGCCGATGCCGGAGGCTAAACATGCAGCCTACATCCAGTCTTGGTTACAGGCGTTACAGAACGACAAACGCCTGATCTTTTCAGCCGCATCCCACGCGCAGAAAGCCGTCGAATACCTGCATGGTCTGCAACCGTCCTGATTGACAAAATGCCGGACGGGACGCCATGAGCGATGTTCCGTCCGGTTTAAATTCCAGCTTTTCTGTGTCCGTTGATTGATGCTGTCAGGTTAACCGCCAACCTTGCGACGACGCTTATGAGTTTTGAATGAAAACTTTTTGACAAATTTTTTCATTGAGTCAAATAAACAGTCATCATGAATAAAGTAGAATGGGAAAACATTTATAGGAAACTCGATGATAGGTATCGGGACTTTCTAATGATTTATCGAACCGATTACGAAAAAGGCAAAACTATTAAAATCAGAAATAAAGCTCAGAGTGAACTTCGGTCGATAATAGAGACAATTGTAGCTCATATCTATGACAATGAAGAAATATACCAACTTCTTGAATCTGGGAATACCGGGGGTATAAAGCTATTGGATCAACAATTCGGCACACTTAGCTATTTTGAAAGTGATATGTCTGATGTCTTGAGGAAAGTCAGAGAGAAGATAGATAGTTTCTCTGATGTTGGATAGCTAAAATGAATTGTTACGGTTCTTTATTTTCAATAATTATATCAGTAACAACAACATCTACACTCTCGTTGCTTTGTGCATAACGTTTGTCTGCACATTTAATCATGCGTGGAAGGTGATCCAGTAGTTCCATAAACAATGTCTCAAGACTATAACCTTTTAAGGCGACGCTATGAGATGAGAAAATCAACCTGATCAGATTTCTATCACCATTCGGCTCAAACTCACCAGCGATAAGGTAGGCATAATTTAGGAAGAAACGTCTACCATCCGGCCAGACCAGACAGACGTTTCGCGTATGACCCGGCGCGGGGTAATTCTCTATCAGTAGCGAACCAGACCCGCTGTCCGGGCCGGTCAGGTCGTTGTCGCGCAACTGATCGAAGCGCAGTTTAAAGCCTTGGTTCATGGTCACGGTCTTTTAAACGAGGGGTTTTTGCAACGTCTTTCGGCTTGTCCCGATTGACCGGGTGACGGTTCATATCCTCGCGGATGCGTTGCTGTACGAGATCAACTCTTTTGTTTTTCCGGCTCACCAATTCTAAAGCTGATTGCCGGTCGCCCATCTGGGATGCCTGCAACATGAATTCGTCCTTATCGTCCGTATAAATTCTGACCCTATCGCGACCTCTTGAAACCGAAACATAGAATTGTTTCGCATTCGTTGCCGAAAACGTGGAAGCCGGTTGCGAGATAAACACCTCGTCAACCGTCTTACCCTGCGAGGCATGAGACGTGATGCAGTAATTATGCGCGATATGGCCGAACTCTTTATCCAGCCGGTATTCGACCTTGCTTTGCGCATTGCGCAGGATCACATCGCCCTGTTTCGACACTTTCAGCACGTCCAGCGTCTGGCCGTTATTCATGCGGGTGCCGTCTTTATCAAAGCCGTTGCGCGTGATCCGCACAGCATCACCTTTGGCAAGGCTGATCTCGCTTTTGTGGTACACATCATAGTCGCGGCTTCTGACGGTCGGCAGGGGCATGGATTGTCCCTGATCGTCCTGAATGGTCACGCCCTTGTCAGTCGCGGTATCGACCGTCCACACGCTACCGCGCTTGATACCGGTCAGATTCTGATTGAACTGGATGACCTGTCCTGCTTTGAAATTGCGCCAGTCGCTGCGTTCGGCTTCGGTCATGTTCATGTTTGTCAGTCGTGCGGCTGTTACCTCTTTTTTTGACAGCAGGCCGCGTTCCTGCAATGTCCGGCGAATATCTCCCGTCACTGCTTCGCCCTGCGCGTGGGTGGGCGAGACGACGAGCGCCGACTTGCCCTTCTTGAGCGTATCAACGTAGTCTTTCACGAGCTGGCTGTTCGGCTGCAACGGGTCGATGGATTGAATAGACCCCATGCCCTCCAGCTTTTGAAAAGCCTTTGCCACGTCGCCCTGTGCCAGATCTTCAACCGCCGAGCGATAGTCTGCCCCGCGTTGCCGGTAAATCCGGCTGACCTCCGCTGTCTTGATGCCGCCAACGGTGTTCAATATACGCAGAGCGTCCCCCCGGACGACCGAGGCATGTTGGCGCGTATCGCCCCCCAGAATCAGCCGGGCGTTTTGTTTGGTCGCGATTTCCAGCAGGGCCGTCATATCCTTCGTCCCCAAAAGTCCGGCTTCGTCACACCAGATGATTTGACCTTGCAATTCTGCCTGCATCTTTTCATCGACAAGCAGCCGGGCAACTGTTTCAGCGTCATTGAAACCTTCATCACGCAACACGCCCCGTGCTGCCTGGGAGGAGGGTGCTACGACTGTCACCTTTTTGCCGGCCTGTTCCATCAAACCGACCGCTTCCTTCATTAGCGTCGTCTTGCCCGTGCCGGCCGCGCCCCGGATGATCGACACACGGTGCGGGGTGGTGAGGACGTGCCGCACGGCTTCCGCTTGCTGGCCGTCCAAGTCGATTTCAGGCGCTTTGTCGTAGAGCGGCTTCAACTTGCCTTGACCCTGACGGGCAAGATTGACCATCCGTTGCTCTTCAGACAGAACCTGTTTTGTCGTGGAGAACGTCCTGCCTTTTTCCTCTACGTGGACGAGCCGACCATCCGCCTTGAAGTCGGCCGTCACCGCATCCAGCGATACGGAGCGATGGCCGATGCTGTGCCGGTAGGCTTGCGCCAGCAACCGGCGTTCGCCTTGCACCGATGACCGTTCAAAGCCGTGGCTAATTGTGTGATCGACGCACATCTGCGGAGAGAGATCGCCTTTGTCCTGAACGGGCGTAGCAAGACGCAACGTGCGTTTGCCCTCGCTTTCGTCCCTTTGTCCTAAATTTTCGATCTGTTGCCGCCAGTCTTTTTTCAGCTCGGCCATCGAGTGACCTTTCTGCTTTTTAGCGCGAGTTTTGGCTCCTAACTCGTCTAATTTTTCACGGTCGGTTATGCCTTTTTCTTTGGCAATCCGCCCGATCTCATCTGTTCGCTTGGAAAACAGGCCGATAACATCTTGTGGCACGCCTTCTATCTCAAAACTCTTGCCGGTACGCCGAATTTGATAACCGCAATCGGCCAGTCCGTCCGACAAGCGTTTTTGGAACAATGCTTCGTAGTAGGGGCAGTCACGCTTAATATCTCGAAATTGGCCAGCCTTAACCTGTTTCTCCGTATCATCCCAGGTCGCGTTAAATATGAAACAATGTGCATGTAAGTGTGGGTCTGGGTAGTGCCCATCTACGGGTCTTGCTGTCTGGTGGTAAAAATCGGCCCAGATTAATTCGCCGGTCTGACGCTCATCAACTACTCCGGCTTTACGAACACGAGTTCGGGCATCTCGTTCCACGTCTTGCATCGTTTGGCTAACAGCCCCCTGAAATACATTAAGAATGTGATCATCTTGTGAGAGCGCATGAATGATGCTTACACTCTTGGGACAATGCAGGTTCAAATCGTAACCGACTGTCCGGGCCTCTTTTGTTATTGGCGTCAGCGCTTCGCCAGTTACAGGATGCCGGTTATCACACAGGGCAAAGAAAGCTTCTTTGGTGATCGAACCGGCAATATCAAGTCGTTCGGCAAGTTTGCCCTGCATGCGCCCACTCATCTCTTGGGCCTGCCCAGACAGGTAGTAGTCGGACTTAACCAAAGCTTCTGAATAATAAGCTTTGGCATGTCCGCTCGATTGGGATTGCACCATGCGTATCATGTCCAAAAGTGTACAGGAGATGGGTGAGACGACGGGTCACTTAGGAATTTGTTTAATCTCAATCCATGAGCGATAAAACAGTAGAAGGGCTGTGCAACGGAAGGAGCCCGATCCGCTTAAGTTTTTACTATCAGACCTCTTCTCGCTGCACAGCCGTGAAGTCTAAACAGCCTCGACAGTTTCTTCTTCTTCCGTGAAAATCTCGGCCACGCGCCGACGGGCATCCGGGTCGGCGGGTCGGCGACCGCGAAAGTTGAAGCCGCGTGTGCCGCCGTCGTTTTCGCCGTCCACGAATGATTTGACCAGTTCTTCATTACAGATTTGCTCGTCAATTTTATCCATGATGAAATTGTCACCTATGGCATAAGCCGCCCGGTAGCTCATCGAATAGATGATGCTGGATATGACCAGCAAGGAGCCGATGGGCTGACCCATCAGGATCAGAACGAAGCCTATAGAAAAGAAAAGACCTGGCTCAAGCAGCGTTTCAATGGTGCGGACGCTGACGGGTTTGTCCCAGAACCCGATGTCGTAGAAACGGCGGTCGATCCGGCCGGACGAGAGGCTAAACCGCGCGAAATCGAAGACGCCCGGCATACGCTTCACTTCCTCGCTCCGCTGGGCGGCCATGTACATGAATCCCGTCAGGAAGGCGTACCATGAGAAAAAACGCTCAAAAAATACCCCGACTTCGACACCGCCGTAACCGCCGCTCAATGCTCGGATAAGGAACAGGGGCAGCAGGGCGAGCAGGACAGAAAGCGTGATTGCCGCCGAATCTGAATAATATCGCTCCCCCATATTCCGACGCACGAAGACTTCAAGCAGCAGACGCGGCCATGAACTGATGGCAAGGAAGAAGCCGAGCAGGGCTTCGCCTATGGTGTTGCGACGCCGGAATACGGTTTTGTAGTAAAGATTTGTCTTTTTCATTGTATTGGATTGTTGAAGTGAAATTAGATTGACTATTTCGGCTGGTAATCCTGTTTAAAGGTCATCTTGATATGGTTCCAGCCGTTAGAAAAACCCTCCCCCTGCCGGTGCATGTACCCCTCGACGCGCAGGTTGTTTTTCGGCCCACCCGTCAGCAACTTGACGAACTGCTCTGGCCTGACGACCCGTTCCAGTTTGAGAGAGCGACCCCGCGTCTGCGAAAAGTTTTGTGCGACTGTCACGCTTTCCGTCTGATCCTCGAAAAAGGCATCGCCAATGAGTTTACTGGCCGCTTCATTCGTCAATTCATCCGTGTTGGCGTGGTAAATTTTTGTGCCAAAATTGCCCATCAGGCTTTTTACGCGATAGTCTGCTTTCTGACCGCCCATAACTGAATAGTAGTTGGAAAGCGATTGTGACATGAAGACGGTCGCGATACGGCTGCTACGTGCCGTCGTTAAAAACTCGGCGTCGTTTTCTGTTAAAAACGTCTGCGCTTCATCAACGAATAAGAAACAGGGACGGGGTTGAAGGTTCACATCGCGGCGTTCCCACGATTTGACGAAAAGTAACTTGGCGGCCATCTGTATGTCCCGGCCAACCTTTTGGTACAGCTTCACAGGTAGATTGATGATGACAATTTTTCCGTCAAAGCATGACTCCGGCGTTACTGTGCTGAGGTTCTTACAAAACAGGGAATAAAACGGCTCGCGCAACAGACTAAACATGAACACGCTGACAGACACTTGAATGATACTACGTGTCTTTTCGCTAAGAGGGATAAATTCGTCAATGAAGTAACCATCGACAAACTTAAACAGGCGGGCATCCGGTATGGCGTCCAGCAGCGCGCGTTCATATGCCGTATCATCCTGCAAGCCGGACTTTTCGGCCTCAGTGAGTGTCGCTGCCCAAGTATCGATCTTCCTATTAACATTAACGCCAGCCGCTTTAAACGCCTGATGAAATGCTTTGTCTCCATCAGATAGATTCAACGTCGCGTCTTCTCCACGAGGAATTGTTTGTATAATATCGTGAATGGCCTGTATCGACACGCGGTTAAAAGCCAGCTTACACAAATCCAAGGTATTTATTAATAAAAGCCGCGTCTGGTCGC
This sequence comes from Chitinophagaceae bacterium, assembly GCA_041745695.1. GTDB lineage: Bacteria > Bacteroidota > Bacteroidia > Chitinophagales > Chitinophagaceae > Flavisolibacter. Next base: position 16,113 of record JBGTIL010000088.1, read on the forward strand.
TCCAGAAGGTGTCGTCCCCCTTCCCACTGTCTTTTGTTTGACCTGCTTCGATTACTTGGGTTAGCACCTCAACAATATTATCGGTCGCGGTCAGTTCCCCCAAGCCATGACCAGCCGCGTGATCAATTATATTAAAGGTATGCTTGCCACCCGGTTCGATGACAATCAGATCATCTAATCGACCGGTCATGGCGCAGTAGCTACGCCATAATTCCACATCATCCGGCTTGACGGTGAGGGCCAGTCCGCCCCATCCGGCCATTAAATATTTAAGCGCTAATAGCCTCCCGCTTGCACTCGTTTTTCCGCTACCTGTCGCCCCGAACACTGCGACGCCGGAACAGGCATGTCGTATTGTCCAGGTATCATACCCGGTCGAGGACGGCATTTCGATGAGGGGCGTGTCTAAATCAAATGTATTCATGAGCATTATGGGTTTTGGTATGTCATTTTTTCAAAGAGCAGGTCGAAGGCATGCCACTTCGACCTGCATGTGCCGTGTGTTCAGATCGCTTTTCTGAACGAGCGTCCCTATACGCTTAATTTTTGGGGTAGAACCGGCCCGTAATTGGGCAACGCTCGTACACATCCTTACCCGATGTGATCTCCCAAACCTGACCGGTTCCTGTTACTTCCGTAACTTTCCCTGTCACTTTGGAGCCGTTCGGCCCATCGACGGTTTCCGTTGTGTTATACATTGTCATAGTAGTCATGACGTGAACTGAAAATTTGAGAAACTCAGGCATTTCAGATTAGCCTGACCACCCGTGCACAGGTGAGTATCGTGAGAGCATAAGCCCATTATTTTTTGTCGGCGTCATCCGGCAACCAGCGTAGGTTGCCGGATGATCTGGTTACGCTTCACCGTCAGTCCTCGGGGACGTAGAGGCCGGTTGATTCGCTCAACCGCAGGGTAAGGCCGGTTGCAAGCTGTATACGAGCGGGTGTTTTTCCGCGCCATTCAACAACACGACCGGCGTCTGGCAGATCGTAAGGATTGTGGATGATCGTGATGTTATTCATCGTCGTGGTCGTTTAAGATTTCGCTGTTATGGTCTCTTAGCATCCCGAAGTAGATAATGGCTCTTGGGCGGTTGATAAGGACGTGTTCATTCGAACGCGGCTGAGTCAATGAGAAAGTCAGATTTTGCTTCATAATCTAAATCGCTTTGCGCTTTGACAAACGCCTGTTTATAAGATATTTGCAAATTTATGCTTGAACCAGTCATCCATTAATGGTACAAACATAAGCAAACTTTTCAACACGCAAATGCTTTACAAACTATTTTTATGTTTTCAGTAGAAAATTTCTTGTATGATGCGTCAACCAGATAAACATATCAGTACTCGTGATGAGTCTTATCCATCCGATGGAGAAGATAATACTTCGCAAGAGCAGCCGTCTAAATATTCAAAAAAGTATGATGCATACTTAGCAGATAAGGATAAAGAGAAATATGAACAATCAAGTGATTATCGGGATGAGTCACCGTTCAGTCCAGAAGAACTTGAGCAGGTTCAAAATGAGTACACACGCAGTAAGACTGAGCCATCATACAAGACGCCCCGCACTAGACAGCGCGAGGAGAGGGTACAGGAGTTAATTTTGCTTGAGATATTAAAATCCTACGAAGAGTCTGGTTTCGTTTCAGAGAAGCTGTCATCATCAATTGATAATATAATTGACTCAATTCGTTCTCAGACGGACATTGAAGGAATTCCATTACACGAAAAAATACTTGACCCTAATTTTCGGTTTGTATCCTCTAAAAATCCCGCCCAAAGTCGTGATTTGTCCGAAGCCTTTGCACTGGTTGTAAAATTGAGTAGAGACAATGGTTTTGTAGACGGTTTTAGTCAAGGAGCAAGGAAAGGAACAGAAGCAGCAGTTTCTAAACGCGTATCTGATGCTGATGAGTTTGCCAAAAACATATTCTCTGTTGTCGAAAAAGTGAAGCACGACTCTGGCGTGTCGACTATTAGAGGGACTGTCGATAAATTAAATCAAAAAGGCATTCAATCGCCTAATGGTGGAAAATGGAATAAAAGCTCAATGCAACTTTTGCAAAAGCGCTGGAAAGAATTGGGTCTTGTTAGTCCGAAGCTTAACCCTTAGTAAATTCCTTTCACTAATTTAGAATAGTATGCTTGCATACTATTTTTGCATACGCCGAAACGAACCTGACGTTTCGACCGTTATTGTGTTGTGAGACCTACAGATACTATTTGTAATCGCTCTTGTGATAGCTTCAACTATTGCTTCATTAGGTAAGTAGCTCGCAAAAAGTTGTACCTATGTTGTACCAACAAAAAAAGGCAGCTACGAGTTTTAGTCGTAACTGCCTGATTTTAAGGTGGTGATGGACGGAATCGAACCGCCGACACAAGGATTTTCAGTCCTTTGCTCTACCAACTGAGCTACATCACCGAAACGTGGGTGCAAAAGTAAAATTACTTTGGCCGTCATACAACTGGTTATCAGGAATAATTTTGGTTGCTGTGTCACTCAGCTCACTACAACGTTGATAATCAATCCGAAAACTTGAGACAATAATGGAAATAGTACAGCAAATTCTATTCGTTGCGGCATTAGCGCTCACCGCCTGGTACATAGCCAAACGGGTTAAACTCATTAGCCGCGCTATTAACCTTGGGCGGCCCGAGGACCGGACTGACAATGCGGGCGAGCGGCTGAAGACGATGCTGCTTGTCGCGTTTGGCCAAAAGAAGATGTTCACCAACGTACTGGTCGGCATCATGCACTTCGTCATCTACGCCGGGTTTATCATCATCAACTTAGAAATTCTGGAAATTATCTTAGATGG
>JBGTIL010000089.1:0-2524 GCA_041745695.1 Chitinophagaceae bacterium
TTGTTCGCTGCCTGTGCTTCGATAAGGCTTACCGGTGTGCCTTCGTTGACTGAGGTGAGGGCTACGATATCCAGTCCGGCGTTGATCACATCTACATCGCTGCGCCAGGAAGTAAACACAAGCGGGTGTGGATGGGTGTGGTGTTTTTCTGAAGTGAAGCCGATACCCAGGGCTCGGGCTTTTTGTTCGAGCAATTCGCGGGTTTCGCCATCACCAATGATAAAGGCTTTTATCTTTTTCGATGTATGGGATAATACATGGTGCAGACCTTGCAGGAACAATTCATGATTCTTAACAGGCACCAGCCTGCCTATGATGCCGATAGCAATTTCGTTTCCGCCAAGACCGAATTCGTTCCGAAATTTTGTTCTTTTCACTTCGCGGTCCTGTACAAAGCGGTCGAGGTCGAAGCCCAGGGGCACGATCCTGACCTTTTCTGCGGGCGCAATTTTAAAGTCTTCTACCAGTTCGCGTTTTTGCGCCGTGCTAATGGCAACGATGGCATGAGAGCGGCGTGCCAGTGCCCGTTCGGTTTGTATAAAAACTTTCGACTTAAAAGCATTGAAGTAGGAGTGGAAAACATGTCCATGAAAAGTGTGGACGATCACCGGCACGTTCGCCGCTGAGGCAGCCATGCGACCGATAGCACCGGGCTTGGCGGAGTGGGTATGTACAATATCGGGCTTATAGGATTTGATGAGGGCTTTCATCTGTCCGTATGCGCTCCAGTCTGCCCGGGCGTTCAGCGACCGTCCCATTCCGGCAATGGTTACACATTCGATACCGAGGTTGTCGGCGAGGTAAGCGGCGCTTTGTTCATGGTCTTCTTTCTCTCCGACCACCAGCAGGGTTTCGTAGGCCGGTGACAGGTACTTGGTGAGGTAAGTAGCATTAAGCACAGGACCACCGACGGCCAAGCGATTTAAAATACGGATGATACGGGGCATTTTTGAAAGGTAGGCGCGAAAATAGGCAATGATTGTTCACTACTGCGGTGGGGAGGCATCATGAAAGCTTTATTTTCGCAGGAAGCCAGCCGTCGCCTGGCGCCGAAATAAAAGCCATGCAGTACTTAACCATCTGGGACCTGATGCTTACGCCCCTTTACCTGGCGGTGCTGCATTATATAGCCAAAAGGCAGCGCGACAAGCGCTACCCTGTGGGACATCCTTTGCGGCCGTATTTCTTGCCGGGTTTGTGGGTGAAGTTTGGCGGAGCGATATTTATTGCGTTGGTTTATCAGTTTTACTACGGAGGTGGTGATACGTTTCACTACTTCTATCATAGCCAGGTGATCAATTCCGCGCTAAGCGAATCATTTACGTTGTGGTTGAAGCTTTTGTTACGGGTTCCGTTTGAATCGGATCCACAGCTATATGACTACATCACAAAATTATATTGGTATCGAGATCCGGCCTCTTACACAATCGGTGCTATCGGCGCATTGCTTGGATTATTGAATGGCACAACCTACTTGCCTATGGCTTTGTTATTTGCGTTCATTTCATACACCGGAATTTGGCGGATGTACATCACTTTCTGGAAGCTTTTTCCGAATCTCGTAAAACCGCTGGCACTCGCCTTTCTATTTATACCCAGTACAGTTGTTTGGGGCTCTGCTATATTTAAGGACACTGTCTGTATGTTTGGACTCGGTTGGATGATCTATACTACCTTTCGCATTTTTGTAGACAAGGATCTGTCAGTCGCAAACTTATTCATGCTTGTGTTGAGCTTTTATCTGATTGTTGTGATCAAACCATACATAATGCTGGCATTTTTACCTGCATTAAGCCTCTGGCTGCTTTTAACTTATTCGGACCGCATTCAGACTACGGCATTGCGGCTTGTGGCAAACCTGCTTGTTTTAGGCGTAATAGTCGGAGGGTTTTTTCTTATTACCCAAGTGTTTGCAGCAGAACTGAACAAGTACTCTCTCGACAGACTTGCGCAAACTGCACAGAACACAAGAGGCTGGATCACCTATGCTTCGGGAGACGAGGGCTCAACATATGATCTGGGGGATTTCGATCCGTCTCTTTTAGGCATGGTGGGAAAACTTCCGAGCGCTGTGGCTGTTACACTATACCGTCCTTTCTTATGGGAATCCAGTAAACCTATTGTATTATTATCTGCGCTGGAATCAGCTTTTTTTCTGTGTTTAAGCTTGTATGTCTTACTGCGGGTTGGTGTGCGAAAAACGATAATCAGTATTTTTTCCAAACCTACACTGCTGTATTGCCTTGTTTTTACTCTAATTTTCGCGTTTGCTGTCGGCATCACCTCCTATAACTTTGGCGCCCTGTCCCGATACAAAATTCCATGTCTTCCGTTCTATGCCGGCCTGCTTGTAATTCTTTATTATGAGCACATGAATGAACAAATGCGTATTCTTAATGTGAAGAAGAAACAGTATCCAGAATTGATAAGTATTTAGCTTTATTGGCGTCGAGCGAATAGGAATTGACAACGGTACTTACCGCCTCCTTTCCCAGTTTCTTTCGTAAGTCAGAACTGCTAAACA
>JBGTIL010000090.1:0-5301 GCA_041745695.1 Chitinophagaceae bacterium
ACTGCACAAACTTCCGTGCAATTGCCACAGAGTGAAGAAGCAAAGCTCAGGTGCTTCCACTCTTCAACTCCTTTAAGGTGTGGGGTGATCACAGCACCAATAGGTCCGCTGTAGGTTGTACCATAAGTATGACCGCCAATATTTTTGTAAACCGGGCATGCATTCAAACAGGCACCGCAACGAATACAATATAAGCTCTCCCTCATGGTTACATCAGCCAGGATATTGGTACGCCCGTTATCCAGCAAAATAACATACATATCTTCCGGACCGTCTGCTTCGGCGGCTTGTTTCGCACCGGTTATGATTGAGTTGTAAACAGTAACTTTTTGTCCTGTACCATAGGTGGAAAGCAAGGGCCAAAAAAGCGCGAGATCAGCCATCGACGGGATAACCTTTTCTATTCCTACAATTACAATATGCGTTTTCGGATAAGCACAGGAAAGCCTGCCGTTACCTTCATTTTCGGTTAACGCAATACCTCCTATATCAGCAACAATGAAATTAGCTCCGGTGATACCAACCTCTGCCTGCCGGTATTTCTCCCTCAGTTTCTCCCTGGCAACGAGGGTCAATTCTGTTGGCGTTAAGTGGGGCGAGGTACCCAGCTTCTCTGCAAACAAAAGTGCCACGTCCTCTTTGCTCTTGTGCATGGCTGGGGTTACTATATGATACGGAGGCTCGTCATCCAACTGCTGAATGTATTCTCCGAGGTCGGTTTCCACACTATCAATGCCATTCTTTTCGAGAAATTTATTAAGGTGGATTTCTTCCGTCACCATACTCTTGCTCTTCACCACAGTAGAGCAGGACTTCGCTTTACAGATCTTGAGTACTTCTGCAAGGGCATCTTCCACGGTTTCAGCCCACAGGACCTTAACACCCCGGGCTGATATTTTTGATTCGAAATGTTCCAGTTGCTTATCGAGTGTTTCAATTGCCTTCCACTTAATATTTTTTGCCTTCTCTCTCGCTGCAGATACGTCGGTAAATTGCTGCTTGCCCTGGGGTACTACAGCATTGTACCGCGCAATATTAAAATTGATCTTTCTCCGGTGCTCCAGATCCGAAGCCTTTATATTACTTTTCTTATCGAAAGTTGCAGACTCTACAGACATGTTTATTCGCTCTTTTTTTCGTCAAAATGTTCAATGGCAACCTGGTGCAGGCTTTCGTAAAAAGCTGCACCGAACCTGCGCTCAAGCGCTTCTCTTAGAAATTGGTATACCGGGAGTTTTACTTTTTTACCTAACGCACAGGCAGGTGCACAAAGGGTGGCGCGTGGCTCGTAATTAACCATTGTTGCCACCTTTGTTTTCTTAATAGTAATAGGATAGAGATGGCAGGAGATCGGTTTTTTCCAGCCAATCTTTTTATCGTAATAAGCTGCCTCTATACTGCATTTAATAATGCCCTTCGCATCGCGAAAACCATAAGCACAGATAGCACCATTTATTGTAGGTGTAACCCAGCCAAATTCAGCATCGTACAGAAACTTGCCCTGTCGTTTTACTTCATCAATACCTTCCGGCGACATGTAAGGAAGAATGGCATCGTAGTTCTCTTCGATGATCTTCATCTCTGCTTTTTCCAGGGGAGCACCCGCATCCCCGTCTTCACAGCAGCCGCCTTTACACTTGTGCAGATCGCACACGAACTGGGCCTCTACAACCTCATCGCCCACTAATACTTTATCAATTGCTATCAATACAGAAATTTTAGTAAAGGTAAGCGGTTAATCAGATGCCTTTATGACCTCGCCAGGCAAATAACAGAACGGCTGAAGGTACATACAGCGCGTGTTTGCTACTTCCACCTGATGGTGTTGATCAGGTGCTCCAGGTCTTTTTTTAAAAACTCATTCACAGGACGAAGCGAATCTTCATTCGGGGTGGCATCGAAATAAAGTGCGCCACGCAGGAAATGACTAGATGTATCTGTTACAAAAAATTGGTTAGCCGTGGCTGTGTTGCCTTTCAGGCTGAAGAAAACACCTTCCATGCCACCGGGTGTGGTAAAAGGTACGGGTTTGATCCCAGTTGCTACGTTAGTATGTTGCTTGTATGCCATTGTGTAAGCATCGTTAACCAGGGAGTCGAAACTGGTTTTCCGCACATCTTTGTAGCTGATGTGGATCCGGCCATTGAGGCGCGGAAAATCAATATTGATCCAGAAGGGATTCTCAGGGCTTGCCTCGAAGAAAGAAGTGTCTTTTACGATGTTGCCGTATTGCGGGTACTCGAAAGAGTAGGGGTAACCAGGCTGGTTGAATTGCTGATACCGTTTTTGTGGAAGTTCTATTTTGTAATAGCCTCGTGGTTTAATGGTATAGTCACTGTTGCAAGCTGCAAGAGCTGCCAGAAAAGTCAATGCATACAAGGCTAGCCTAATCTTTTCCATTGGCTTTTTCTATAACCAGTCTAACGGCGTTGATTCGGTTTTTATTGATCTCCAACACGGTAAAATGAAAGTCGCCGGTAGAGATCGTTTCATTGATCTCCGGAAATCCGCCGGCGATTTCCAGTACCAGCCCGCCAAGCGAATCGCTCTCGCCGCGTACTTTGTCGAAAGTGTCTAGCGGAATTTTCAGGGCACGGCACATATCATGGAGCATGATCTTCGCATCTATCGTGAAGGTTTTCGCATCAACAGACCTAATGCTGCTTTCCTCATCGTCAAATTCATCCCTGATATCACCTATTACTTCTTCCAGGATATCTTCCATGGTCACAATGCCGCTCGTACCTCCAAACTCATCCACTACAATAGCAAAATGGGTTCTCTTCGTTTGAAACTCTTCCAACAGGTCTTTGATCAGCTTTGATTCGGGCACAAAAAACGGCGTTCGGACGAGCGGGTGCCAGTTAAAGTTCTTGTTGTTAAGGTGGGGCAGCAGGTCTTTCGTATTCAACACGCCTACAATTTCATCGAGGTTAATCTTAAAAACGGGGAGGCGTGAATAGTGCAGTTCCTCCACTCTTTTTATAACATCGGAGAAAGGAGAACCGTGGTCGATGCCGTGTACATCGAGGCGGAAGCGCATAATCTGTTTTACCGTTATATTTCCAAATTTTACAATTCCCTTTAATATGTTCTTTTCTTCAATGGTGGTTTCCTCGTTGTTGATCTCAATGGCTTCATCAAGGTCGCGCATATTGGCGCTTTGCATCTTATGCACGCCACTGTGCTGACTGATACCATCTGCGATTGAAACCATGTACATGCTGATGCGTCTCAACAAAAGATGCAGCCCCTCCACTACGGCTGATGTACTGTAGGCAAACCTCAGGTTATTTTGTGTTGCCCATACCTTAGGTAATATCTTGCCAACCAGCATAAGCAGAAAAGATATAGACGTGATTTTGATCAGCCAGTTGAGCCAGCTTGGGTCGAGTTGGAGTAAGGGATTTAAAAGAAAATTGGAAAGAATAATGATACCAATATTAAAAAAAGTACCTGCGATAAGAAGAGAAGTGTAAACAGCCTTGCGTTCATCCAAAAGCGTAGTAATGCGCCTCGCCGCCGCGTGCTGCTTGGTTTTCAGCATGTTTACGTCTTTAGCCTGCAGGGTAAAGAGTGCGATCTCGGCACCGGAGGTTACAAAGCTTAGCAAAAAAAGAATAATCAGTAAAACAACCAGGAAGACCGCGCTTTGGGGATTGGCAACCAAAAAAACATACAATAAAGAATCAGGCAAATAGTCCAATGCAAATGTGTTGGTGAACAATCCCTACCTGAAAAACAGAGCGGTCGCTGCTTTCCTACAGGAGTGCAAACTTATTGTTTCTTCAGCTAAAAAGAAAGGTCTTCATCCTCGGTGGGCGGCGGTGGAATGTTCAAATTTTCTGGTCCCTGCTGGGGCAAACCGCCGGGGGGCATGCCGCCCTCATTTCGTTTGTCAAGCATAATGAGGTTATCACCCACTACTTCCGTAGCAAACTTCCTATGGGCGTCCCTGTCTTCCCAGCTGCGGGTGCGGAGCCTCCCTTCTATGTATACGAGGCTGCCCTTGTGCAAATATTTCTGTGCGAGTTCAGCAAGCCCACGCCAGAGCACCACCGTATGCCATTCGGTTTGCGAAACCAATTTTCCAGACCGGTCTTTAAAAGTTTCTGTGGTAGCCAGGGGAAATTTAGCAACGCCAATATTTCCTTCCAGGTATTGCACGTCCGGATCTTTTCCCAAATTCCCAATAAGCATTACCCTGTTTACACCCCTCATACATTTCAATTTATCTATTCAGAAATTCCTTCCAAGTTTTCGCCTTACTAAATTTACTGAAAGGAAACAGCATTACGATGCTCAGCTTCCGGCATTTTTCGACAAATATTCCTGTACTGTTCTCGGAAAGGCGAACTGTTTCAGGTTGGCTGCAGCCACCCATTGGCAGTGTGGTGGAAGAGAAGGTTGATGTAACTGGAGGTGGACAAATGAAAACTGAATTTGCTGGTGGGTAAGCTTTTGTTTGGCAGTGGCGGCAGTACTCACCACTTCGTACTTTTCTGGGCCAATGCCCAAAGCTGTTTCAAGATATAGCAGCAGTTCCTGCTTTTCCATTTTCTGCTTACCCTCTACCAGAGGCGGCTGGTAAAGCCCCTGCCAGATGTCTTTCCCGGTCCGCTGCTGGATAGCAAAACTGTTGTGATAGTCGAGAACGAAATAGTGGAACCAGCGGGTGCGCACCGCAATCTTTTTTTCCTTCACAGGTAGAAGGGTCTGTTTATTCTGTAAAAAAGCTTTGCAGTGATCTTTAAAAAAGCATCGGGCACACTCCGGCAGCGGTTTACATATGAGTGCACCGAAATCCATGATGGCCTGGTTGTACCGGGCTGCACTGCCTGCAGGTAGGAGCTCCTGGGCGAGGGCGCTGAACTGCGCTTTACCTGGAGTGCTATCGATGGGTGTATGAATATCGAAGACCCGGGATAAAACGCGAAAAACATTACCGTCAAGTACGGCATAGGGAGCGTTGTAGGCGAAAGACGTGATAGCAGCAGCCGTGTAAGGTCCAATACCTTTCAGCGAAAGAACGTCATAATAAGCCACAGGAAAAATGCCATCCAGCTCGTCGACAATATACTTAGCAGTCGCAATCAGGTTTCGACAGCGGGAGTAATATCCCAGGCCTTCCCATAACTTAAATACCTGCTGTTCAGGGGCAGCAGCGAGATGATGGATGGTAGGCATGGCCTGGATAAAGCGCTCGTAGTATTTGAGTCCCTGCTCTACCCTGGTTTGCTGGAGAATTATTTCGCTCAGCCAGATTTTGTAAGGGTCAGTTTCGCCTTTCCAGGGCATCTG
>JBGTIL010000091.1:0-2674 GCA_041745695.1 Chitinophagaceae bacterium
TGGGGAGTGGTGTTGGAAAATCCTGCGCTGGCATGGATAAGCCAGTTCCATCTTTTTGAAACAACGGGTTTCGGTTTTTTCGTTTGTGGGGTCGCTGTTGCTGAATCGGGTGCAGGAACGAGTGTCTGGTTCAGCTTCGAAGAAGGTGTATCCGGCTCCACTGAAATCGGGCGGCTGATGGAAATACTGTCGCTTACCAATTGTTCGGGCTCACTGGTGGTGTGTAACCTTTTATCCTGATTCTGGGATCCAGTAATAGCCGGTTGTTCGCCCTGCATCTCACTACCAAATTCAGCGGCGGCTTTTAATGGTTTAACAATGGCAGGCGAAGAAGAGATCACATAGGTGTGGCTTTTTTTCGGTTCAGCAGCCTTCGTTGTAATGCCTGTCTGCTGATTAGCCGGAAGGGATTCTGGTGCCTCTGTTACTTCCTTTCTGATTCCTAATTGATGGATGCGGGGCAGTCGGGTAATGCTGGCAGTACCCCTGGTTTTTGAAATACTGTCTTGCTTAATTTCTTGTTTTGTGGCTTCTGTATAATACCAGAATCCTCCACCGCCAGCCGCCAGCAACAGCGGAATTATCCAGAATAAAAAGCGGCGTTTCTTTTTCTTTTCTGCAATTGCATCCGCCACCTTTTGCCACACCGGGGGCGAGGGTTGAAGCAGGAGTTCCTGCATCCTTTGACGCACCTCTTTTTCAAAGTTTTTTTCCTGCATAGAGGTCTGTTTTGGGTTCGCAGTTCTGTGCTGCAATCCAGCACATGAGTTGCGAACGGGCACGGGAATATTGCGACCGGGAAGTGCCTTCCTGAATACCAAGCATGTCACCAATTTCAACGTGGGTATAGCCTTCCACGGCATGGAGATTAAAGATAGCCTGGTATCCTGTAGGTAATTTTCGTATCAGTTCTGCCAGGGCTTTTGCATGAAGCCACACATCCGGGGTGTCGTTCGAGAGTGGATGGTGCTGTTCATCGGTAAAAATCAATTCACTCTTGTACCTGGTATTCTTCTTCAGGTAGTTAATGACTGTTCTCACCATTATTCTGCGGATCCAGCCACCAAGTTCACCTGCATTTTTGTATTGATGCAGGCTTTGAAAAACTTTTATAAATCCTTCCTGCAATACATCCTCTGCATCCGTTCGTGATTTGGTATAACGGTAACATACACCCAGCATAACGGGCGCAAAATGGTCATACAACTCCTTTTGGGCAGCTGGCTTCGCTTTCAGGCAATTCTGTAGCAGCCGTTGATAATCCATTAAACTGTATTAACCGCCTGACAAGCCCCACCATCGAAACGTTGCAGCGGCCTTGAATTTTTTCGATAAATCATCCAGATACAGAAGTTCCGACACAATAATACCCACAGATTTTAGTGGGTAGGTTGTTCGCGCATTTGGCTAACCCGCAGTGGGTTCGTGGGCTACCAACATTTCATTTTTGTCCCTAAGATTCCGTCACATGCTCGCCGGTTCATTGCCTTTGCATTGCCCAGCGGGCGCCTGATCACAGGGATCTGCAGTAGCTAATATCTAAAAAGCAGGGTCGGCGGGAGTAAGCGGATTATTGTCTCTTTCCTGGAAGGGATAAGGAAAGAAGTTTCTCTTTCTTTCAGCGAGGGGCCTGTTAAAACGCCGCATGTCTTCCAGCTTTAATCCAGACATAAACAGTTCAATACTTCTTTGCCGGTAGATTTCAGTAAGGAGCTCATTGGCCGTGCCCAGGGTTACCGGCGTAAGATCGGCACCAACACCAAATGGATCGTCGGCAGGTTTTTTTGTGATCACACGGTTTAGTTCTATCAGTGCCTGCGGAAGCATATTTAGTCGGGTGTAGGCCTCAGCTTTGATCAGCATGATTTCTCCGGGCAGATAAATGGGAACGAGATAAGTAAGCGTTGAATAAAAGCCCCGGATCCTATACCGCGGTGCGATAGAGGGGTTGATGCCGATATAGAAAGGTATCCTTTTATCATTCTGGGCCGGGGCCAATGCAGCCGGCAAACCGAGGGTAGAATCCACGGGTTGAAACACATTATTGGTGGCTGTTGCCGATTCAAAAACAGGATTTTGATTCAGCGCATCGAATTCAAAATAAGAACGTACAGATAAATTCACAAGGTTGGCAGCTGCCAGCGCTTCAGCATGATCGCCCGCATATAAAGAATACCTCGCTTTCAATGCATATAACGTGTTGATGATATTGGTGTTCGCTGGCAACCGGCTAAGCACTAATGCACCGGGTAGATTTGCATTGTAAACGGCAATCCCGTTGTTAAGCACTGCAACCGCCTTTCTGAAACCTGCAACGCGATCGATAAAAGGAACATTCTGCCCAATGGTATCAGGTATTTTCTCCCAAAGCATGGCCAGGTTACCAATGGAAAGGGCCTTAAAAATCGAAGCAAAAGAAATGAGTCCGCTGCTGTAGTTTTTGTCGGGAAGGTTGTTAGCAAACCGGATCACATTATCGGCATCGAAGATGATCTTATTGCTGCGGGCCCATACATTATAAAGCACCGTGTTAGTAGCGTCCACAGCATTACCCCCGGTAGATAGTTGGAGTTCGGGAATGTTACCTGCATTGCGTAAAATAAGTTCATTGGTAACAAAACCATTGGCGTTCACCAGCGCATAAAGTGGGCTTACAGCAGTAGTAGAATAAGCT
>JBGTIL010000092.1:0-7539 GCA_041745695.1 Chitinophagaceae bacterium
GGCTTTTAAGCTGGCACCATCCTGGCACAGTCTCTTCGCTGTTGGCAATTTAAAATATTTATCTAACAGCTTTCTTGAGTTTCCTAACTCAGGAAACACTTAATCCTACGACTATCCTGTGCATAGTAACGTAGTCTTCCGTAACGAAAATGTCCTGAGTTAGGAAACTCAGGACAGCGGCCGTTTATATACAAAAAAATACGATTGTTATCTAGGGGGACTACTTTCCAATACAAAATTTACTGAAAATAAAATCGAGCTGGTCTTCATTGGTGATCTCACCGGTGATCTCGCCCAGGTAGTGCAGGCTGCGCCGGATGTCCAGGGCCAGCAAGTCGCTGGTGAGCCCGGAAGCCATGCCCTGCTGCACTTCCAGGAGGGAAGCATGCACCTCCTGCAAGGCCTGGTAATGGCGCGCATTAGTGACGATGATACTTTCTGTCTTCAGTTCATCACGCAGCACCATGTCCACCATCTTCAACTGCAGTTTGTCCAGGTGCAAAGCCTGTTGGGCAGCAATGAAAATAACTTCCGGAGGCATGTTAACTACGTCTGCTGCAGCGTTCGCTATCGTATCACATTTATTGCCTACCAGTAAAAATGGTACGTCCTGTTGTATCAACTCCGCCTGGACTTCAGCCAATTCAACCAGATCCATTTGTCCGGCATCAAATAGATAAATGACCATATCTGAGTGGCGCATTTTTTCCCTGCTGCGTTCAATACCTGCATTCTCCACTGCGTCTGCAGTATGGCTCCTGATGCCAGCCGTGTCTATCAGCCTGAAGATCACGCCACCAATATTGATCGCTTCCTCTATCGTGTCTCTTGTAGTGCCAGCTATCTCGCTCACGATGGCCCTATCCTCCTGCAGGAGTGCATTTAACAAGGTCGACTTACCCGCATTGGGTTTGCCAACGATGGCAACGCTGACGCCGTTCTTTACTGCATTTCCTATTCTAAATGACTGGAGCAAACGCCCTGTTTGCAGGAGGGCACCGTCCACCAGCGATCGTAATTGGGTTCGGTCTGCAAAAGCCACATCTTCTTCGGCAAAATCCAGTTCGAGCTCAAGCAGGGCAGAAAAGGAAAGCAGGTCGTTCCGGAGGGCTTTCAGCACCAGCGAGAAACCACCCCGAATCGCATTCACAGCTGCCTGCTGGGAGGCAGTGCTGTTACTTTGAATAAGGTCTGCCACCGCTTCAGCCTGCGTAAGATCCAGCTTGCCCGACAGGAAAGCCCTCTGTGTAAACTCTCCCGGCTTCGCCAGCCTTGCCCCGTTTCGTATGCAGGCTTCCATCACCTGCTGCTGAACGAATGGCGATCCATGGCAGCTGATCTCAACCACGTTCTCACCTGTGTACGACCGGGGCGACTTGAAAAGTGACAGAACCACCTCGTCCAGTATCCGCTCATCTTGCTGCAATGTACCCACGTGAAGCGTGTGGGAGGCTTGAACAGCAAGGTCTTTAGCCGGAAACAGCTTGTTAGCAATATCGATCGCTTTGTTGCCACTTAAACGAAGAACGCCAATAGCACCAACTCCGGGCGGCGTCGCTATAGCAACAATGGTGTCATCCCAGCCGGAAAGCTTAATGTTCATGCGCACAAAAGTAGCCACTTGCCGGCCAAAAAAATTCCCCCGGCAATCGGGGGAATCAGGATCGAATATGTTGCTTGTGCTTAACCTTCTCCGTTGATCAAGAACGTTACCGGCTGCTTACGGTAAGCTTTCACCTGGCGTCCGTTCTGGATAGCTGGAGTCCATTTAGGTCCTCTTTTGATAACCCTTACAGCCTCTTCTTCCATACCGTAACCATGACTGGTTAGCGCCTTTACGTCTGACACGTTGCCTTCTTTATCCACGATAAACTGAACTACCACGCTATATGATCCTGCAGGTGCGTCGGCACTGGCATCACCACTCAGGTTGCGCTCCAGGAACTTTCTCCATGCAGCCATGCCACCAGGAAATGAGGCTTCAACTTCAACCTTGGTAAAAGTCTGATCGTAGTTGGTTTCGTCTTTCACCACAACTACTGCTTTGCCTTCGTCAACCACCGGCACAGCAATATCATTACTTTTAATACCTTCCTGGCTTATTACATCGATCTTCGTGTCCTCCAGCTTTTCAACGTCGGGCGGAATATCTTCCTTCTTCACTTCCTCATCCTTTACAATTTCCGGAGGCGTGAACTTGGTCATCTCAACCTTTGGTGGTGGCTCTATAGGCGGTGGCGGAGGTGGAGGTTCTACCGGGGGAGGTGGCTCCTCTTTGACAGTGATCAGCTCCACGTCACTTATTTTCAGGGCGGCTTCATCCTCAGTGAAGTTAGAGGCGAGAAAGGAACTCAGGAAGATTACTACACCTAAAGCTACTGTTATGCCCAGGGCTGACAGGATGCGCTTATTGTACGACCTTCTGAGTTCGTAAGCTCCGTAAGCCTTGTTCCGGTCCTCAAAGAGGATATCAAGAACATCTGATTTTAAAATTTTGTTTGCTTCCATGTTGTTTTTTGTTTAGATACCTGATAAAGCATCTTTCCATACTGAAATCAGGTTTATTTGATTCCATTCATTTGCTCGGTCTTCTTAAGGGGCTCGTTTTCATTGGGTGAAATGTCTATCATAGCAAAACGCTTGATTTCGTTGATCGTCATCTCATCCAGAATATCAACAGTGTTCTTGTATGTAGCTTCTTCGTTGGGTTTCAATACAATCACCAGGTCTTCTTCAGGTGTTGAGCGCTTCTTATTAATGATCACGTCTCTTATTCCCTTAAAGTTAGTTGATTTGAAGTTTTCTCCGGTGGGCAATAACTGCCCTTCGTAGTAATAAACCTGATCCGCCTTTCCCAACATGATGGTTAAGGCACCCGACTCCTTTGCCTTATTCCGCTCTTCAGGCTTCTCCGTGTCCTTCGGCATTGCAAGCTTCATACCTGCCGGCGAACTCATAGTAGAAGTGAATATAAAGAAGGTAATCAGCAAAAATCCGAGGTCAACCATAGGTGTCATATCTACGCGGGTAGACAACTTCTTCGCTTTTTTTACCCCAGGACCTTTTTTATGCCCGCCATCACCACCGGTATCTAAACTTGCCATAACTGTGTATTTAAATTGTTTTTGATTATTCTGTTGCCGGCGCCGATTTACCCGAGGTTCTGGTGCGTTGCAAAGCGCTACCGATAGGGGCATCTTCGGGGGAAGTTACCAGCTTGAATTTAAATAGCTCGTTCCTTGTGAACGACTGAATAACGGCTTTAAACTCGGGGTACTTCGATGAATTATCACCCTTGATCAGGTACTGAAGGGGCTGACCTGAGAAAGCACTCACTGCATCCCGGATCCAGTAGTAGAGCTCGTTGGTAGCGGAATCTTTTACCGGTATACCAGGTAGTCCGTCAACAATTGCCTTGTCATTTAACTTGTCGGTTGGCTGTCCCAACAGGCTTTTCAAGGAGGCAAAAGGCGCACCGATCGATTGTACTTTTACAAAGTTGTTCATCTCTGCCTCAGTCAAACCCAAATTCCGGGTCTTATTGAGATTGACTATAATATTTCTTTTTCCCTCAGGATTTTTCTCTGCCAGTATGGTGAAAAAAACTCTGCCTTTTTTATCTATCTCGATCAACAGTGCATCATTCTCCGGCAGTTTTTCGGTAGAAACCGAATTGGGAGTTGTGATGTCCACTGGGGCGGGTGGCTTCATTTTCGTTGCCATAATAAAAAAGGACAATATCAGGAAGGCAATATCCACGAAGGGCGTCATGTCGTTATCGGTGCTTTTCCTCGGGATCTTCACACTAGGCATAGTAAAAAATTTTAGGTTGAGATGTACTGCTTCCAGATTTCCACAAAATCAGTACCTACTATTTATAAGTAGATGCAAAACTTTGCGTGAGCGTAAAGCCAGACTCATCAATACCGTAAGTGATGCTGTCGATTTTTGTAGTGAACGCATTATACATTACAAGGGCAAATGCAGAAGTACCGATTCCCAGCGCTGTATTGTACAGTGCCTCAGAAATACCCACCGCAAGGTTAGCAGCTGCACCACCGCCGCCTTCTGCACCTAAGGCAGCAAACGAACGGATCATACCCAATACAGTACCCAGCAAAGCAACCAGGGTTCCGAGAGATACAATCGTCGACAAGAACACCAGGTTCTTCTGCAACATTGGAAGCTCAAGAGCGGTAGCTTCTTCTACTTCTTTTTGAATGGAAAGTACCTTCTGGTCTGTGTTCAAATCAGTTACATTGATCATTTCCTTGTAGCGGCGTAAGCCAGCCTTCATTACGTTGGCAACTGAACCACGCTGCTTATCGCACTCTGCCAGAGCAGCATCTACGTTCCGATTAGCAAGATGATACTGCACTTTACGTACGAAGTCTGCGATGCTTCCCTTACCAAGCGCCTTGTTGATAGTCATAAATCGTTCGATCGAAAAGGCAATTACCATTAATAATAATCCGATCAGCAATGGAACAATGATACCTCCCTCATAGATGGCAGAAAACGCATCTTTAGGTCCCATGTGGTGGGGCCAAAAACCACCGGCAGCATCTGGTTGCTTAAAATTTCCAGGTGCTCCCATCATAAACCTCCATATCGCATAACCGGCTAAAATACAACCAATTGGTGCCAGCCAGGAAATAAGGTTGCTGCTTTTCTTAGGTTGAACGGACGTAGCCTTCGCGGAAGTTGTTGTTGTACTTGCAGCTGGTCTTTGCTCTGCCATGATCGTAATTTTAAGTGTTTTAGATAAAAAATGAAATCGAACTTAAGAGGTCACAATTCTACTAAAAAAAAGCATTGAATGTTGCCAGCCTTGCATTTTTTTTCCGTTGAATCCAAATTATTAATGTCAAATATTTTCAAAAATTAGTTCTTTTTATTCACTGAAAAAAAGTTATTCATAGCGCAGCGCATCTATGGGGTTTAGCTTGCCTGCTTTCCAGGCCGGATACGACCCGGCAAGCAGGCCTACTATCGTGCAGATGATAATGCCATAAGCCACCCAGCGCCAGGGAACAACAAATCCTGTACTCAATAACATAGAAAATAAATTGCCTACCAGCACACCCAGAATGATGCCTATGATGGCACCCATCACGCTGATGATAACAGCCTCCATTAGAAACTGCTGACGCACCGATTTACTTTTACCGCCGATGGCTTTAATCAGACCGACTTCTTTAGTACGCTCGGTAACAGACACCAACATAATATTCATTAATCCGATGGCAGCGCCAATGAGTGTGATCATCCCGATCACAGTGGCAGCACCAGTTAAATAACCCAAACTGGTCATGGCTTTTTCGGCTACGCTATCACTACGGTCGAGGACGAAATTGCTTTCCTCAGTAGTGTTCACCTTCCGGATAGCGCGGAATATACCTTCTGCTTCGCCCATCCCTTCCTCTACCTGTTTTATATCATCCGCCATCACACCAATCACAAATGAGCCACCGGAATTAAAATTCCGCTTGATGTTACGGTAACCAGCTATAACAATATTATCGCGGCTAAAGCCGAAGGAAGACCCACGGCTTGCCAGCACACCAATTATCCGGTAAGGCGTACCATTAATGCGCACCATATTGTTCACCGCTTTGGAAGGGTTGGCTTTGAATAAACGCTTGGCTACATCATATCCAACCAAACATACGTTGCCTGCGCTCACAACTTCCTGCCTGGTAAAGTTCCTGCCTGCATTCAAACTGAATCCGTTTAAAAGCAGGTAGTTCTCATCACCTCCAAACAGGGCAACATTGGGTGTTGTTTTCTTTGATCCGAAATTAATGATGGCATTACGGCTAGCCGTTACCGATATACCCGTACGCCCGGGGAAACGGTACTGTTGCACAAACGCTTCCGCTTCATCAATGAGCAAGGGCTTGCCCAGGCTTGATTTTTTTTCTTTTTTGGCGCCCTTCCGGGACACTTTCAATTCTGAGTTATTATTACCGATGTTGAAGTTTCGCTCCTTGTACCTGAGCGTAAACCCGTTGGCACCCATGGTTGAAAAACTCTCAGTAAATTTCTGACTCATCGCCTGGATTGCAGTGATGATCCCGATTAATGCCATGATACCAAATGCAATGATCGTAACAGTGATGCCCGTACGGAGCATATTGCCGCGAACAGTTCGGGAAGCGAGCGAGAAAATGTCGGAGGTGTTCATGTGCAGAAGAGCACGTAAAATACCGAACCTAACCTACACAAAAAAACAAATTATTGTAGCGGTAATATTAGAAATAGAGCCAGGTAGTGAGCAGGTTGGGAAAGATGCCCAGAAGGATTGTAATCACGGCTAAGGTTACCAGGGAATAACGGAAGCCGTTACCTGCATCGACAGGTTCAGCCTCTCCATCTTTAAAATACATGGCCTGTATCAGCCGGAAATAATAATACACACTTACCGCTGCCATAAGAACAGCAAAGACAGCCAGACCCATACTGCCGCCATCGATAGTAGCCCTCAGCATGTAGAATTTTGAAAGAAACCCTGCCGTAAGCGGTATACCTGCAAGAGAAAGCGTAAACACTACCAGGGAAGCAGCGATCACAGGATGCTTTTTCGATAGCCCGTTGAATCCTTCGAAGGAATGATCCTTCATTTTGATGAGCACAGCAAAGATGCCGATGGTAGCGAGGGAGTAAGCAGCCGTGTATAAGATCAACCCTTCCCGAGCATCGGCATTGAGTGAGTATACGGCCAGCATCATAAAACCAGCCTGCGAGATACTAGAGTAGGCCAGCATTCTTTTTACGCTTTGTTGAAAGACCGCTGTAATGTTCCCGATGAAAAGTGTGAGTGCAACAATTACCGCCACAAGCAAATGCCACTCAGATCGAATGGCGCCAAATGCATCGCTGAACAGGCGCATGAATGCAATAAAACCTGCCGCCTTTACTACCGTTGCCATAAAAGAGGTGAATACAGTGGGGGCTCCGTCATATACATCGGGTGTCCAGAAATGGAAGGGCGCTGCAGACACTTTAAAAGACATAGAGAATAGCAGCATCATCATTCCCACAATTAATAAAACTGAAACCCTGTCGCCTTCAACAGCCGGCACTTCTGTAGAAAACGTACCATTAGCACCATATACCAGCGCTATACCCATCAGCATCAAACCGGTTGAAAACGCGCCCATTAAAAAATACTTCAGGGAGGCCTCATTACTTTTCAAGCTTTGCTTGTCGCTGCCCGTTAAGATATATAGTGGTATGGAGATGATCTCGATACCAAGGAAAAGGATCAGTAAAGATTTAAAAGAAGCAGCCAGTGCAACACCGCTCAGGATAAAGAACAGCAATGCAAAATAATCGTTGTAGTGAACGCCAACCTTCTCCATATCTTTCGCCGACAAAATGAAAAATGCCAGCGTACAAACATTAGACACCAGCATGAACAGCAAGGCAAAGCGATCAAACAACATCATACCCCTTGTATCAATGTTGACGATCCGTACATCTCGCAGTTCCAGAATGTTGACCACAATGATACCTACCAGCAGCAGCTGAGCCAGG
>JBGTIL010000093.1:0-7493 GCA_041745695.1 Chitinophagaceae bacterium
GGCAAATGGACGGGATGAATGCAGATTGAAGAAAAGATGATGGTTTTCAACTCTCTTGCCTGGGAAACTTCGTTAGATTTTTGCTTATAGAAATCCCTTCCTCTTTATCTGCGTTCATCCCGTCCATCTGCGGTTAAATACCTCTTGCTTGCCCAGGCGACCCGGATTCAAATGTAACGGATTAGCGAGCAAGGTGGGGTATGTGGCTGACGAGGGATTCTGCTCGAGAAGAGATGCAGTGGAGATCGTGAAAAGCGGCAAGGTAAAAGTAAACGGACAAGTAGTGCTGGAGCCCGGATTGAAAATCGTTCCAACAGACGAAGTGATAGTGAATGGTAAGAAAGCTGTCCCGGTGAAAGACCTCGTTTACGTGCTCCTCAACAAACCAAAAGATTACATCACTACAACAGACGATGAACGCAACCGCAAAACGGTGCTTCATCTTATACAGAACGCTTCCAAAGAAAAGGTGTACCCGGTAGGCCGGCTAGACAGAAATACCTCCGGTGTACTGCTGCTGACCAATGATGGGGAGCTTACTCAGAAACTAACACATCCGAGCAACGAGATAAAAAAAGTGTATGCAGTAACGTTAGACCGCCCGCTGACCAAAGCAGATTTTGATGCAATACTTGCCGGCGTGAACCTGGAAGACGGCGTAGCCTCAGTTGACTCCCTGGGCTATACGGACAGTAAAGACAAAACACAAATTGGCGTTGAGATACATAGCGGCCGAAACCGAATCGTACGCCGCATTTTCGAACACCTCAAATATGATATCAAAGCGCTCGACCGCGTAATTTTCGCCGGACTTACCAAGAAAAATGTAGACAGGGGTAAGTGGCGTTTTCTATCAGAAAAAGAAGTTCGCGACCTCAAGTTTTTTAAAAAGGGAAAGAAATAAGCCGGCTTTCAATAACCGGGAAATGCTTTAACGAAAGGGAATGCGAATAGACGATCATATTTTTTTTGAAACGGAAGACTTTGTTGCAGTTAACAAACCAGCGGGATTGCTCACCATTCCAGACCGCGAAGGTGTGAATGGAGTAAAAAATTTACTGCAGCTTAAATACGGCAACATCTTTACTGTGCACCGCCTCGACCGGGAAACCAGTGGTGTAGTCGTATTTGCACGTACCGAAGCAGCCCACAAAGAACTATCACAATTGTTTGAAGCCCGTCAGGTTGAAAAATTCTACCTCGGAATGATCCTCGGCAAACCCGCCGTTAACTCAGGTTCAATAGATGCGGGTATCATTGATCACCCTGTTAAAAAGGGAGTAATGGCTATCAATAAAAAAGGCAAGCCTTCTTTAACTGACTATGCTGTGCTCGAAAGCTTCAGGCTTTTCAGTTGGGCTCAATTCCAGATCCACACCGGTAGAACCCACCAGATAAGAGTACACATGAAGTCGTTGGGCAATCCTATCGTTTGTGATGCCTTGTACGGCGATGGCAAACCGGTGCTGATTTCCACCATTAAGAAAAAGTACAAACTTTCAGAAAAGGAAGACGAGGAGCGCCCCATCTTATCCCGGCTTGCCCTGCATTCATGGAAGCTCCAATTCAGTTTTCAGCACAAGCCCTACGCACTGGAAGCCCCGCTACCTAAAGATCTGCACGCACTCCTGCAGCAGCTGAGAAAAAACGGATAACCCAACAGAAGACGCTGCGGTTCATTTATCGTTTGCTTCTCAGGTCGAGGTTATGGAAATAAAAAATTCTTGCAAGGTGCAACGAGCGGTATTTGTTTCCGCTGCCTAGTTGCTGAAATACATTGGAGTAACCGAACTGTATGTTATCATGTGCATTGGGGTGATAGGCAAAGCCTGCAAAGAAGCGGTTCTGGTCGAAATAATTGTAAACAATTTGTTTTCCGAAGTTGATATGAACTTCATTATTTAAAATGAAAGAAAACTCATTGGTGAGCACGTCTTTGCTGGTAAGAGGCACCTGTAGTAAAAAATTATAGCGCAGGCGGTAGTTGAAGGAGTGCCCCTCACCCAGGGTGGAATCATTCAGCACTTTTCTACGGAAGCGTTCCTCCAACCGCAAGGCTTGTGCTGTGCGAAGTTTCTTATATTTCGTGAGCCACTGGATCTGTTGCCAGGGCCGGTGCTCGGGCTGCGAGATGTGTTTGTGCGCATCGGCAGGAAAGGCATTGATGAAGGCATACCCCGCAGTTGCTCTTAAGGCATCTGAAATGTAATAGGTCAGCCCTGCTCGCGCAATGCCTTGCGACAATCCTTTAACAAGGTCTTGTTTGGTGCGCAGGTGCACATCCACCCAGGTACCAAAACGATTGGTGATGCGGGCTTGATTAAAGTAAGCCGTCCACAGTTGTGCTTCCGAAGTTGTTTGCTTCAACTGAGCCTCCCCTCTTGAGGTGCAGAAAATAAAAAATATAAAAACCGAATAAAATTTTGTCATAGTTAATTAATTGAAACAGGATAACGTTCGCAACGTGCTGGTTTCTATGTAACCAATAGTACCGCTCCGGGGCTCTCATTACCGGAAGCAAGATCCTGCAGGGTTTTATGTTCCAGTATTCCTAGCGTAGCATCTCTCACTTCTGCCATGATACCGTGCAGTCCGCAATTCCCTTCGTCGCAGTTGCTGCACTTTTGATAAAAATAAAGGCTCACACAGGGAAGCATGGCGATAGGTCCATCTACGATCCTGATCACCTTTGCAACAGTGATTGTTGCCGGATGTTCTTTGAGGAAGTAGCCCCCACCCTTGCCCTTTTTGCTGTCCAGCACCCCGGCCTTTCGCAACTCGAGCAGGATGTTTTCCAGAAATTTTACCGGGATGCGTTTTTCAACAGCGATTTCAGAAATAAGCACTGGCCCCCTCTGGTAGCGGTCTACCAGGTGGGTTAAAGCCCTGAATGCATATTGTGCTTTCCTGGATAACATCAACTAAGCTCCCCGGGGTTCAAGTGTCAGCGTGTAGGTAATGGCAGAATTTTTTTTCAGCATCGCCGCTACACCACAATAATTATCCAGCGAAAGATTAATGGCTTTAACCACTTTATCTCTGTGCTCCTCTTCAGCGTTGATCGTATAGGTGAGGTGAATATCGCGGAACACCTTAGGATGTTCCTCTGTTTGTGCAGCTTCTGCATCTACAGAAAGTCCGTTGAAGGGCACCCTCATTTTTTCCAGGATGTCTACCACGTCTATGCCTGAGCAGCCTGCCAAGCCAGTTAAGAGCAGCGCCTTGGGTCCGAAGCCTGCCTTGGAATCCAGTTCTATCCGGGCATCCTGCTGAAACGAATCAAATGCCTGCCCACTTTTCCAGACCGTTGTTGTTTTCATTGTGTTTTTTGTTTTGCTACATCTTTCCAACCATGCTTTTTATTCTCGAGTACATTGTCCATCGTCCAGATGATTTCCTTCTCGAAGTCGTGCTGTCGCACGGGGCATTCTATTTTATTGCAAAGATGGCATTGAAAATACTGGCAGTCGTCGGAATGCACGAACAGTTCCAGCGACTCTCCATAGTTCTTCCTGATCAGCGCACTTAACACGTCGATCTCCCGATGTGCTTCAGTTACATTCAAATACCAGGGCACGGTAAGATGGCAGTCTACGTGTAAAACGTTGCCGTATTTGATCACACGCAAATTATGAAGATCTACCCATTTGTCGCGGCGGTTATTGTTCAGCAGATCGATCATCCGCGACAGCAGTTTAAGGTCTGCCTCATCCATGATCGCAGCGAGCGAACTTCTGATGATGCGGTAACCGGTGTAGATAATGTAAACACCAAAAGCAATAGCCACAACACTGTCTATCCATAAATACTTTGTTACGGCAATCAGGAGGAGACCGCCTATGATTGCAAACGTTGAGTAGCTGTCTGTTTGTAAATGTTTGCCGCTTGCCAGGAGTGCAAGCGAGTTGTGTGCGGTGCCCTGCCTTTTTGCAACAAAACCCAGCAACCAATTTACAATGGCTGTAGCGGCCACCAGATATATACCTGTATCTATGGAGGTAATCGGCTGTGGCAGCAGGAGATTTTTCACAGCACTGAAAATGATGATGGCTCCGGCAGAAAGTATGAGCGTGCCCTCTACAGCAGCAGATACAAACTCAGCTTTCCCATGTCCGTAAGGATGGTTGAGGTCGCGGGGCTTGCCTGCGATGTATAAGCTATACAGTCCAATGAAGCCGGCTACCACATTAACGATACTTTCCAGTGCATCTGTGAGTATGGCTACGGAATGGGTAATATAATAAGCCAGAAACTTTACAATGAGCAGGGCGGACGAAACATAGGCAATACTTTTTTGCAGCTGAAGATTACGCTTATTGATTGCTTCTGTATTCAAAGGAAGAGGTTACTATACACCAGCAACAGAATCAAAGCGCTCCTGTACATAATTCCAGTTAACAACCTTCCACCAGGCGGCTATATAATCGGGCCTCTTATTTTGATACCGCAGGTAGTAGGCATGTTCCCAAACGTCTAAACCCAGTAGCGGAAACCCTTTGTCGTCAGCAACATCCATGAGCGGATTGTCCTGGTTGGGCGTTGACGAAATACGCAAACCCCTGTTTTTGTCCAGGGTCAGCCAGGCCCATCCACTACCAAAACGGTTTCTGCCGGCGTCGGAAAAAGCCGTTTTAAAGGCGTCGAAAGAACCGAATGTTTTATTGATAGCGGCGCTTAGATTACCCGAGGGCATTCCTGTGCCGGACGGCGTCATCGACTTCCAAAAAAGTTCATGGTTGTAGTGCCCGCCTCCATTGTTTCTGACTTTAGTGGAGTACTTCGAAACCTTGCTGAGCATGTCCTCCAGCGGTTTAGTAGTGTCGATACCCTCAGCCTTTGCTGCTTCCTGAAGGTTAGTAGCGTAGGCTGCTGCATGCTTTGTAAAATGAATTTCCATCGTCATCGCATCGATGGCTTCATTCAATGCACTATAGCTGTAGGGTAGCGGATCTTGCTTATACCCCGTTTGATACTTCGGTGCTATCACTCTGCCGGGAGTAGCACAGGAGGATAAAAATGCCGAGCCAACATAAAGGCCTAAGCCGGCCTTAGCGGTGTCGGTGATGAAATTTCGGCGTGAAGCCAGTGGTGCCATAGAATATGTTTGTGTGGTGAAATTACGTAATCTGATTTGCGCTTTTCTTCTCGCTCTTGAGACGCAGCTTTCTTAGTAAACGCCCGTAGTACTCTTTGTTAAACAGTTGCGAGTCGTGCACTGCTTTGTAGGTTAGAAATATACCAATGGGAATGAGTATGAAAGTTGAAAACCACATGCCCACCACCGGGATCCATTCGCCTTCCTTCGCAAACTTCTCGCCTGAATTGCTTGTAAAATAAAACAGCATAAAAAAGATGATGGCAAAGATCATGGAGTTGCCCAGGCCGCCTTTTCTAATGATAGATCCGAGCGGAGCACCAATGATAAAAAGCACCAGGCAGGCCAGTGACAGAGATATTTTCCGGTGCCACTCCATTTTATGCCGGCGCAGCTCCCGCTCTTCGCGCTCATATTCAAGGCGTATCGTTTCATTGCTGGTGGCGGCGGCAGCGATCCTGTTTTGCGCACGCTGCTGAATGATAGAAGAAAGTGAATCAGGGATGAACTGATCAAACCGTTTCACCGTATCAGGCAGCTTTGCAGTCGATTTCCAGGTGGTATCTAAATTTCCTGCAAATGAGGCGGGGACAAAAATCTCCGCGCCACCCTTCAACAAGATCTGGGCATTGTTGCGGCTCATAGAGTCGATTGACTTATTCAGCTGCTCCATACTCTGAAAGCGGAAGTTGCTCCTGTTGGCTGCACTATCGGATGTACGTGTAAATTGGAGAGAGCTAAGGTCAAACTGCTTTTTATACTCCTTAAATCCCAGCCGGATAAATTCTGTGTTCTGGGACCCCGCGATCGCGCGCTCCTGGTACCGCCAGCCATTTTTTAAATTGAACTGCAGAAAACGTTTACTTTCCGACACGCTCATGACGCCATCCGTAGCCACAATGAAATTATCCTGCAGCTGACCGCTCTTCTCGTAAATGATTATATTCTGAATGATACTGTCATTCTTCTTTTTGCCGATCTTGATGGCAATGCCCGCTAATTTGTTGTAGAATATTCCCTCCTTTAAATCGAAAGCAGGTTTGGCGTAAACAATATCTCCGAGCAAGGTTCTCGATTTAAGATTAGCGACAGGTATAATATAGTTCCCAAACAGGAAAGCAATCCCGCAGATTCCGAGAACCACGGCAAACAGCGGCCGCATAAAACGAAGTAAAGAAATGCCGGCTGCTTTAACTGCTACCAGTTCATAGCTTTCGCCCAAATTACCAAAGGTCATTAAAGAAGACAAAAGCACCGACAGCGGCAGTGCAAGCGGCACCAGCACGGCGCTCTGGTACCAGATAAATTCCATGATCACTCCGGTGCTCAAACCCTTGCCTACAAAATCATCGATCCACAGCCAGAAAAATTGCATTACCAGCACCATGAGCGTAATAAAGAAAGTTGCCGCAAATGGCCCGATAAAAGCCTTAACAATCAATTTATCGAGTTTGGTGAACACTGTGTAACTGATTGTTTATTAATATTTTTATTCTATGGATGGGGCAAAAGTACAGTTTTCGGATGCGGACATGGCCCTCATGAATAATGCTAACATTATTTTGACGAAGAATGCACTACAGCAAAAGATAGTGGTACTGCTGCAAACAGCGCAGGAGCAGATGCTTCATGCACCGGTAGCCACATCGTTTATGACACTGCCACCAAAAATATCCAAAGGCGAAAACTACCGCGGTCTTCCCTACACCGTTCTCGATTATCCCCGGAGGTTTCAGGGTAATAATATCCTGCTTGTCCGGACCATGTTCTGGTGGGCAAACTTTTTCAGTTGTACGTTACAGGTATCAGGCAGTTTTAAATCTACCTGGCTGCACCATGTGGAAGGGGCTTATAGCGAACTCGGAGCGGCTGGTTTTTACGTGGGTACGAATGCAGACGCCTGGCAGCATCACTTTAATGTGGATAACTATGTGCCCGTAAACACCCTGAGCGAAGAAAGCTTTGTTCACAATTGCAGGAATTTCGAACACCTGAAGATTGCCAAAAAGTGGTCGCTGGAAAATTTGAACCACACCGAAGATGAAATGATAAGGAACTGGTTTTTCTTGATGAAACTGTTGGGTTTAGTTGCTGCCTAACCGATGAAACAGGTCTTTCACCTGATGGTCCCAAAGTCTTGTCTGGTCTTTTATTTCTTTCTTCTCGGCAAAATCGTTGATCACCAAAATGGTTTGGTTGGTTACTTCCGATTTCTCAATGCGGAATTCAAAGTATTCCTCCTTAGGAGCGTGCGACCAATGGAATCGGATGTATTTCTCTTCCTCTTTCTCGAGTACTTCTGCGGTTTCTTCAGACCCATTCCATGAAAAGTAAAACATGCCATCCTGATCGTCTACCCTGTCTGCAAACCATTCCTGTAATCCCGACGAGGTAGACA
>JBGTIL010000094.1:0-3731 GCA_041745695.1 Chitinophagaceae bacterium
ATCTCAATCGCGTGTGCTTTGTGCATGATACGGTGATTGCGCGGGGACCTGGTTGGTGAGATGTACCTGTCAACGGGAAACGGGATGCTGGCCTCCAACCCTTTTTGGCTGGTTTGTCAACGATTGCTTAGCAGCGGCAAACTGCCTTCCACGGAACCAATAACCAATTTTAAAAACGTGCCGAGTTGCGCCGGCTCCAGCCACCTGGTTACAATCACGAGGTCGTGTTCGTTATCAATCGCGATAAAATTGCCACCGAAACCATTGGCGAGATAGATATTCTTTGAAATGTCTTTGTATCGGCCTGTTTCATTGAGCCACCACATAAAACCGTATTCCTTATTGGCTGCGGAAGGCTGGCGTGCTGCATTGATCCATCTTTCCGAAATGAGTTGTTGGCCCTTCCATTTTCCTTTTCTTGAAAACAACAGGCCAAACCTTGCCTGGTCTAAAGTATTAATAAACAGCCCGCCGCCGAAGTGACCGCCGCCACTTACCGACTGCATCATCAGTCCATCAACGTTTACGAACGAGTTGCCATAGCCATGCCAGCGCCAGGTTGTAGACGCACCAATTGGATCCATGATCTTTTCTTTTAAAACCATGGGGAGGGGTTTTCTCCACACCTGCAGTAAAGAGTAGGCAAGCAGGTTAACTCGAACATCATTGTATTCGTAGGCGGTTCCAGGTTCCATCAATTGCCGTTTTTTCCAGTCGTCTATGCCGCCTTCTTTCGGGGGACGGTCTGCCCAGTCACAAATATCAAAAAGGCAACCCGACCAGTCGGAGGATTGAGTAAGCAGGTGCCGCCAGGTGATTTTGGAATTATGTGCACCATCATAAGTATTGTCGGTAACATAATTTTTCACGGGGTCGTCTACACTTCGTATGCTCCGGTTGTCTACTGCCAGGCCGGCTACGGTCGACAAGTAGCTCTTGGCTACACTGAAGGTCATATCTACGCGCTGCAGGTCGCCCCACTGCGCAACGATGTACCCGCCCCTGATAATCATTCCTGCTGGTTTGCCCCTGTCTTTCATCGGTCCCAGCAATTTGAAATCGGGTTCATTGGCAAAGGCTTTCATGTTGGCTACACTGAGGTTGTAGTCGGTCTTGCTATCATTTTGCAGTGCAAACCTTACGGCACTGTCGAGTAAGGAAGCATTGATCTTCAGTTCGGCTGGTTTTCTGGTTTGCCAGGTGGAGTCAGGATAATACTGCGTTTGAGCGTCAACGAATAACGCGGTGAACTGAAATAAAAAGCACAAAAGAAATCTGCTGCAGCTGTCTTTCATATTCCTGTTTATAATTACCAAGGTAGCATTTTTAAGACAGGCACGCACCTGTTGTGTTTGAGGCTACTGAACGTTGGTATCGCTCGTGTATGTAAAGAAAGAACATGCTCTCCCAGCTTCGGAAGAACTGCGGATTGCCATGCTGGTGCCATGTTGATCGGGCATGAACAATCGGTACGGCGGTGCCCGGCGACGGGCAGGCAGAAAGCCTACTACACGCAACGATTCAAGTTAGAAGGTGAGCAATCAATTCAATCACAATAGATAACCCTGGGCTGCCGGACAAAACGGCCGCCACCGTTTTTAGAGCTGAGGTGATGCAATACATGATGCGCGTTTCACACAAACGAGTGTCGTTTATATTTGCATTTGTTTTGTGCGCCCTCGAATAGCGGCCCCAGCTACCTTTTCAGTAAGTGTTGCGTAGCGAGGGGAAGTCAGAAAAAATTTATCGTTGTATGTACGTTGCAAGAAATTTATCGTTCAGTTTTATCATTCGCTTTGCCTGGAAACCCCTGCTCATTTTCTTTCTCTACTCGAGTTTGCTGACCATACTATACGAACTGGCCCACGTAACCTCTATTGCTATTCCTTTTGCACCTATTGGCCTGGTTGGCACTGCAGTTGCCTTTTACGTTGGCTTTAAAAACAACTCCTCGTATGAGCGCCTATGGGAGGCCCGAAAGATCTGGGGAGCTATCGTTAATTTAAGCCGGACGTTTACTGTCATGGTTCTGGACTATGTACAACCAAGCAGGAGTTTAGATTTCGACGCCTTGAAAGAGCACAAAAGAATTATTATCTACAGGCATATTGCTTATATTAATTCGCTACGGATCGAACTGAGGAGCAGGAAAGTTTGGGAGGATAAGAATGATCCTTTCCAACAGATTGTGCGTGAGCAAACGCATTTCCACCATCAGGACCACCTGGAAGAGATCAAGCAGTTTCTGCATGATGATGAAGCGGAGATCCTGTATAACAAAACCGGTACATCAACGCACATACTTCGAAAGCAGAGTGAACATATGGTACACCTGCATAAGAGTGGTTGTATCGATACGCTGAAACAGATTGAGATAGGAAATCTTATCAAGGAGCTTTACGATCAGCAGGGTGCCTGCGAACGCATAAAAAACTATCCTTTTCCGAGGCAGTATGCCTTTTTCAGCGAGTTGTTTGTGTGGATACTTGCCATCCTGCTCCCGTTTGGATTGATAGGAGAACTGGAGAAACTGGGTACTGCCTTCGTGTGGCTTACCATTCCATTGAGTGTGATTATTTCCTGGATTTTTAATGTAATGGAAATAGTTGGTGACAAGAGTGAAAACCCGTTTGAAAAAGGCGTTAATGATATACCCATGACCGCCATCTGCAGGAGTATAGAAATCGATCTGAGGGAGATGCTTGATGAATCTGATATTCCGACCCGGGTCTTCCCGGTTAAGAATATTATTATGTAGGTTCAGTAAGCGGCATCGGAGTTTGATCGCCCCCACCTTGCCGGAAACACAATGGTTATCCATTTGCCGCTTCAGGTTTGTTGCAGCGTGGGTGGAGTATTGCTTCTATTTACTTTTAAACTCCCAGCCTGCCAGGGCGATAGATGTAATAATATCCGGCCATGTTTCAAATGCGCTGAGTTTTTTACTCACGGGATACACGTTTGTATCCACCCATTTGCGCTGATGTAAAAGAAAAATCTTTGATGTATAGATAAGGTCCTCTGTGAATGGATTTTCTATGTGGAGCATAGTGAGTTGATGGATTCTGTTTTTTGAGGTTTGCGAAAACCTGATGCTTAGGGTTTTGTTTGGGTGCATGTTTTGTTCCACCGCTTTCATGCTCCTGATTATACCATTTTCCTGTTCGATCTCTATAAACACGGTCTCGCCAGGATAAAGTTGAATAGTGTTATCCGGCAAAACATAAGGTGTAGCCTTGATAGCTTCTTCGTAAAAAGTTTTTTTATCTACAGCGACGGTCAATTTGTACGCTACTCTTTGGAGTTGCGTTGATTCTTGTGCCATCGCAAAAAACGTGGCGATAAATGAAAGGATTGCGAAAATTAGTTTCAGTTTCATAAGTCAGTAGTCTGTAGCTGGTTTAATGTGATTGCTACATCCTTATCATCCGCAAAAATTACTCTTTAAGTTCCGCGTCTGCAAGCCCTCACCCGTTGTGTCCTGCAGTACAATTGCTTCCCTATCGCTCAGGGATAGAAAGGTCGCATCGCACAGCTACCGATTTCCTGGTACGGTCAACCACTACTTTTTGTATACCTGGCTACCTGCCGGCCTGCTTCAGCGCGTTGTGGGATTGCGGTTAACAGACCTGCTCCTAACAGCGTCCCGCCCCAGCTTAGAATCGAGCGACGAACCGAATTATGCTTCTCTGATGCGTGTTGCTGGTCTTCCATGGTTCTTTGGGTTTAAT
>JBGTIL010000095.1:0-4482 GCA_041745695.1 Chitinophagaceae bacterium
ATTAAATGTAGGCTGGATAGATAACGGCGACTGGATGGAGTACTCCGTGAAGGTTCCGTCTGCCGGCGTATACACCGTGAAACTTCGGGTAGCAACGCCCGGGAACGGTGCTCAGCTGCAAATAAAAAGACAAGACGGTACAACGCTTGCAAGCCAGATACTGCCCAACACCGGCGGATATCAAACCTGGCAAACGATCAGTGCACCTGTTACACTGCTTGAAGGAACGCAGACCATCAGAGTTCTTTCAGTGGCTGATACTTACTGGAACATTAACTGGTTGGAGCTTTCAGCTACACCAAGCCTCGCAGGGGAAAGTACCAGGCAGTCTGGCATAGCAGGAACGCACGAAGGGCAACAACCTTCAAATGAACAGCCGATGGGCATGGAACTCTATCCTAACCCGGCCCGCAACACGCTCAACATCGCATTTAAGTCTGCACCGAATACAGCAGGAGCACGTGTGGAATTGTATGCTTCTTCCGGAAGTTTGCTTCAGGTATATCCTTTACTTACCGGTCAGCGTAAGATGCTGTTGAATATTGCAGGGCTGAAAAACGGCCTTTACCTTGTTCGCATGGTAGCTGGCAGGGAAGTAACAGAACAAAGGTTTATCAAACAGCCATAGCTTATCAGTATCAAATAGCCCGGCTGCCCACGGCGGCCGGTAAACCCCCGGCGAAGCAATTCCCCGGGGGTTTTATTATAAAAAGATTTCTTTCACAACTGCAGGAGAGCGATGTACGGCAGCCTGAGCGGTTGTTTGCTGCCTGTTTATCGCGTAATTATTTGCCTGCAATAAGGAAGCAGGATGCATATTTGCAAAAGGATGTTTAGAAGATCGGTTGTAATATGAACGAGGAAACGGCGCTGAGAAAACGTGAGCGATGGGTGACCGCTTTGTTCTTTGCTTTGTCTGGCCTGGTGAGCGCTACCTGGTCAGCGCGGATACCCGATGTGCAGCGGAATTTGGGCTTATCGAATGGTGTATGGGGTGTTGTTTTGTTTGCGCTTCCGGCAGGCTTGGTTGTGGGACTATTAGGTGCCAGCTGGCTTGTGACACGCTATGGAACAACTAAAATAATGATTGGTGGATCTGTGTTGGTCTCCATCTTTTTGACCCTGGCTGGTGCCGCTCATTCTACTGCCATGCTCGTGCCTGCACTTTTCTTCATTAACTTTACCAGGACCATCTTAAATATTGCTATCAATACCCGTTCGATCGCAGTTCAACGCTTGTACGATCGCCCGATCATTACAACGTTTCACGGAATCTGGAGCATCTCCTGTTTTGCTGCAGCTGCCATTGGCACCGCCCTTATTGTGTACGGTATCGATCCGGTTTACCATTTTATGCTGGTGGGTGCAGTGGTAACACTCATCGCGTTGTTATTCATAGGTAAGAGAAACGCAGCAGTTGGTAACACAGAAAAACGTCCGCTGTTCGTTAAGCCCGACGCCTACCTTTTGATACTTGGGGGCATCGCATTTTGCGGAATGTTGAGCGAGAGTGCCATATTCGACTGGAGCGTGAATTATTTTAAAACCGTTGTTGCTGTCGACAAAGCCTTCATCACTACCGGTTATACTGCTTTTATCATTGCTATGGCATCAGGCAGGCTGGGGGGCGATTGGCTAATTCACAAGTATGGGGTGTTTGTATTAATAAAGTTGAGTGGATTACTCATGTCGATAGGGTTCATGACTGCTGTATTCTTTCCTTATGTAATGCCCGCAGCCGTTGGTTTTTTCTTCGTAGGATTGGGTGATTCCGTAGTCATTCCTATTGTATACATGCTTGCCGCACAGTCGAAGAAGATGCTGCCCAGTTATGCCATTGCTTCTGTAACGATGATAGGTTATGGAGGATTTTTATTGGGTCCGTTGGTTATTGGATTAGTGTCAGAAGCATTTTCTATGAGATGGGCCCTTGTATTTGTAAGCCTGGTAAGCCTTTGCATTGTCTTCTTATCGCGCTCACTTCAAAGCAGGGCAGCCCCATAAACCTGTTGGT
The DNA here is from genome assembly GCA_041745695.1 of Chitinophagaceae bacterium. GTDB lineage: Bacteria > Bacteroidota > Bacteroidia > Chitinophagales > Chitinophagaceae > Flavisolibacter. The sequence continues at coordinate 2,015 of JBGTIL010000095.1, forward strand.
GGTACTTGGCCTGAGACAGGGCAGGGGTCACCAGTTATTCATTTGTGTATGGTTGATCCGCTCGGGTTCTGCAGGTTTATTTTTTTTCCAGTTGGGGTCATACCGAACAAACCAGGAGATCCACAAACTGCGGGAAAAACGCATGAGCCAGGGTTGCAGCAGCACCAGGGTAACAGCATTAAAAATGAGCCAGTAGAAAAAGCGATCGTCTGTAAATGAGTAACCGATGATCAGCCACCACAAGAGAAATGATGCAGCGCTTAGTACGATTGCCAGGAGGTAAGAGATATAACTGGTACCATAGTAGAAGCCTACTTCAATGTCTGTAACCTGGTTGCACGATGGACAGCGCACATTCATTTCCATGAGCCTGTTCAGGCGCAAACTTAACCCATATTTGAAGAGTTTACCTTCCCTGCAGCGGGGACAAAAACAGCCCACAGTGCTGGAAAAATAGCCTCTATTAGGTGTTTCGTTCATAAAAAAGTAACCCGGTTTGTTGTCAGTCAACAAATTTTATTGCGGACTTCGGCTCAAGATCAGATATACTCGAGCACTTTTTCCATCCCTGTGCTGCGTGATCCTTTAACCAGCAGAAACGTATTATTGACGCCCATTCTCTGTAGCCATTCACCCGCCTTCTGAGCTGTTTCCATGCTTCGGAAGGTATGGTCGATCTTCATAAAGTCTCCTCCTACCAGGCACACATCTTTCCACCCGTACTTACTAATTTCTTTCACTACATCCTGGTGCTCCTTAATGCTATCACTCCCCAGTTCTGCCATGCCACCCAGGAGTAGGATTTTGTTGTCTGCTTTTACTTTCGAAAAGTTTTCTATAGCCAGCTTCATGCTGCTTGGGTTGGCATTATACGCATCCAGGATAATAGTGTTCGTTCCTTTTTTTACCAGCTGCGAGCGGCTGTTGGATGGAGCGTATTCGCTTAGGGCTGAAATGATTTTGCTTTCCGGCACCCGGAAAAATTTTCCCACGGCGGCCGCAGCCAGTACGTTGGGCAAATTGTAGGCGCCTACCAGTGCTGTGGTAACCGTACTACTCAACCCTTTGTGAAAAGCCACCTCCAGGTAAGGGTCCGATTGTACGGTTGTGCCTACTACAGCACTGTCTTTTGTACCATAGGTAAGTACCTGTTTCAGCCCCCTGCTCATTCTCTGCAGGTACTCATAATCCGACATCAGGAAAGCAGTACCGTTGCTCGTTCGGAGGTAGTCGAACAATTCTCCTTTTCCTTTTTGTACGCCTTCCTCACTGCCGAAGCCTTCCAGGTGGGCCTTGCCGCAATTAGTTATCAGGCCGTGGGTTGGCAGCGCCATTGTACAGTACGAGGCAATTTCGCCGAGGTGGTTGGCGCCCATTTCAATTACCGCCAGCTCAGCGTCTTTTCTAATCTTCAGCAGGGTTAACGGAACACCTATGTGGTTGTTAAGGTTTCCTTCAGTGGTGAGCGTTTTAAATGTAGTAGTGAGAATAGCATGTATCAGCTCCTTCGTGGTCGTTTTTCCATTGCTGCCAGTAATTGCAAGGACCGGAATGTTGAGTTGTTTGCGGTGATAGGTGGCCAAGGCCTGCAGGTTTTGCAGAACATCAGCAACAACGATAATATTTGTACCGGCTTTATCTGCTTCATCCACAATTGCGTAAGACGCTCCTTTGCTCAGCGCTTCCTGGGCAAACAGGTTACCGTTGAAGTTAGGTCCCTTCAGCGCAAAGTACAGATCCCCGGGAAGCAACTGGCGGGTATCAATTTTTACGGAAGGATGGAGCAAATAAATGGCATACAATTCTTCAATCGTCATGCAGCAAAAGTACGTGCAAAAAAAAAGCCCCTGAGTGAACAGGGGCTTAGTTAATAGGAATATCGGTTATCTGTTTTGCTTTTTAGTTCTGAAGAAATTACCGGTTTTGCGTTTGTTACCTTCAGGGCTACCCATGCGGTCCATAGCGCAACGAAATCCTACCATGCTGCTGGCTTTGTTCTCTTCCATGTAACGACGTGTGCCGGGGCTCAGCCAATATGCACGGTCGTTCCAGCTACCACCTTTATATACACGTGAGCTGTCGCTTACCAGTGTAGTGATGCCATAACCGTAAGTAGCCTGTGACAGGGTATCACCATCTAAGAAGTTGATCACGTTACCGCGCTGGTAGTTACGACGGTTTTTGCTTTCTTCGTCAGTAACATCTGTTCTTTTCACACGTCCCATGCTATCAATTTCTGCTTCGCCTTCAGCATTCTTATAAAGCTTGGTAAACTTATTACCACGCACAGGAGCAACATCATCAGCATCCAGTGAGGTGAGGGGACGATAAACATCATATACCCACTCGCTCACATTACCTGCCATGTTATAGATACCAAATCCATTGGGATAGAAGGACTTCACTTCAGCGGTGTAGATAGCACGGTCGTTCAAGCCGCCCGCAACTCCGGCATTATCACCAGAACC
>JBGTIL010000096.1:0-1898 GCA_041745695.1 Chitinophagaceae bacterium
TCCTTTTTAATGTTTTAACACTGAATGTGTAATTTTGCCAACCATCAATAAATAATATATGTCGGCAACAAAATCATACGCAGTTCACAATAAAACTGCCCCGCTTGAACCCTGGAATCTGGAGAGAAGAACACCTGGTAACAAGGACGTGCAGATAGACATCGCTTTTTGCGGTGTTTGCCATTCCGACCTTCACCAGGCAAGAAACGAATGGGGTGGATCGATTTATCCCATGGTGCCCGGACATGAGATCGTGGGCAAGGTAACCGCTGTAGGGGAAGAGGTAACAAAATTTAAATCGGGCGACGTGGTTGGAGTAGGGTGCTTCGTCAACTCATGCAGGGAGTGCGATAATTGTAAAGAAGGACAGGAGCAGTACTGTAGCAATGGACACTCTCAAACCTACAATAGCTATGAGCAGGATAAAAAAACGCCGACCTATGGTGGCTATTCGAAATCTATCGTGGTAGACCAGGATTTTGTACTGCGTGTATCAGATAAATTACCGCTGAATGCGGTTGCACCACTCCTTTGCGCAGGCATCACCACCTACTCTCCTCTGAAGCACTGGAAGGTAGGAAAAGGGCATAAAGTAGCTGTGGCCGGGCTCGGGGGTCTTGGACATATGGCAGTTAAATTTGCTGTGTCTTTCGGCGCTGAGGTAACGGTACTAAGTACTTCAAAGAGCAAAGAGGCCGATGCCAGGAAACTGGGCGCTACAGGTTTTGTAGTAACGAAAAATGAAGCAGAAGTAAAGGCAGCTGCGGGTACATTCGACTTCATCATTGATACTATTTCGGCACCACACGATTACCCGGTATACCTGTCCCTGTTGAAGACCAATGGCGTACAGATATGTGTAGGCGCACCGCCAACACCTGCCGATGTACATGTGTTTAACCTCATCGGGGGCAGAAAAAGTCTGGCCGGATCATTGGTTGGCGGCCTGCCGGAAACCCAGGAAATGCTTGACTACTGTGCAGAACATAACATCGTTTCTGATATCGAGTTGATCAACATCCAGGATGTTGAGTCAAGTTATGTGCGAATGACCAAAGGAGATGTAAAATACAGGTTTGTGATTGATATGTCGTCCTTATAAGGGATATAAAAGCTGCTATGGTCCCAGCGCGACCTATCACTTTAATTGGTGCAGCAGGTTTTTTTTTACCGAAGTCATTTTTACAATTTAAAAAATAATCACATGGAAAAATTTGCACTGTTAGCCAGGGTAGAAGCCAAGCCGGGTAAGGAAGCAGAAGTTCTTAATTTTTTAAAAAGCGCCCTGCCGCTTGCGGAAGCGGAACCCGATACCGTTCGCTGGTATGCCCTGCAACTCGGTCCCTCAACCTTTGGCGTCTTCGACACTTTTGAAACAGAAGAGGGAAGAAAGGCACACCTCGGTGGTCAGATCGCCCAGGCACTGATGGCGAGTGCGTCTGAACTTTTAGCTACTGCACCTGTTATTGAGCAGGTAGACCTAATAGCTTTAAAATAACCAAATATGAATATCACACTAGCCCAGGCTGAAGCCGCCATTGCAGCAGCAAAACAAAAAGCCGCGGAAATTAACACGAAGATGGACATCTGCATTGTAGACTCAGGGAGTAACCTGGTGGCTTTTGCACGGATGGATGGCGCATGGATTGGCTCGATAGACATATCGATGAAGAAAGCAAAAACCGCCGCCTGGTTTACAATGGACACTGCAGCACTAAGCCCGATTGTGCAGCCGGGCACGCCACTTTACAATATTGAACATTCTAATGGAGGGCTGATCACCTTTCCCGGTGGCGTCATCATTAAGAACGGATCAGACGAAGTGATTGGCGCCATAGGGGTTTCGGGCAACTCGGTTGAAAATGATCATACCGTAGCCACCGCCGGCGCGGCTGCGG
>JBGTIL010000097.1:0-9895 GCA_041745695.1 Chitinophagaceae bacterium
ATCGCCCCTGCCCACTGCCCGACTTCACTTTATACTGCGCGCTGACTTATCTTGCAACACGAAAAATTGGAATGGTTGCGGATGAAGTGTGTATCATTTTGCCTCGCGCTACATTTTTTTCTTTGATGGCTAACTGCAGTTGATCGTCGCCGGGTGATTGCAAGCGATCGTTATAATATTGAAATCAGAAATTACATGATGCCTTTACTCGCCGTTGATTTTTCCGCTTTTTTTGCCAACATCGGGCAATTCATTCTCGCCTTTTCCATACTGGTAGTGTTGCATGAGATGGGTCATTTCTTTCCTGCCAAATGGTTTGGATGCCGGGTAGATAAGTTCTACCTGTTTTTCAATCCCTGGTTCTCGCTGTACAAAAAACAGGTCGGCGAAACTGAGTATGGTCTGGGCTGGGTTCCCCTCGGAGGCTATGTGAAAATTGCAGGGATGATTGATGAGAGCATGGATAAAGAACAATTGAAGCAGCCGGGTCAGCCCTGGGAATTCAGGAGCAAACCGGCCTGGCAGCGACTGATCATCATGCTGGGTGGCGTGATTGTAAACTTTGTATTGGCACTGGTACTTTTTGCAATGATCCTTTTTGTATGGGGCGAAGAAAGGCTGCCAATTAAAAACCTGAAATATGGTTTTGCAGCTGACTCACTCGCACGCACCGTGGGCTTACAGGATGGCGATCTGATCACAGAAGTTAACAACAAGCCGCTCACCTATACCAACGAACTAACGAAAGAGATGATGCTGAATGAGCATGCGGTACTGAAGGTGCAGCGTGGTGGTGGCGATACAACCATCACCATTCCCGAAGGTTTCATCAGCACGTTAACGAAGAATCAGTTGCAGGGTTTTGTCTATCCCCGTTTTCCGGTAATGGTAGACAGTATATCACCAGAGATACAGTATGTGGCAGGCACCCTGCAGAAGGGCGACCGCATTGTAGGAGTGAACGACAAGCCCACATTGTTCTACCAGGAGTTCAACAAAGCCAAGGAGCCTTTTAAGAATGCACAGGTGCGGCTGCAGGTGCTGAAAGCAAACGGTGACAGTGCCGAGACAGTGGTGAAGCTGAATGATAAAGGAAATGTGGGTTTTGTTCCTGGTAATCCTTATAAGCTGTTGGGTGTTGAGAAGAAGGAGTATTCTTTTGGAGAGTCCATACCGGCGGGAATCAAATTTGGGATCGCCCGGTTGCAGGATTATATGCAGGGAATTAAGTTACTGTTTACTTCCAAAGAGCACAAAGTGTCTGACAATCTGGGTAGCGTGATCTCTATAGGTAAGACCTTCGGTGGGGTATGGGACTGGCAACGCTTCTGGACGATGACTGCTTTGTTTTCCATCATCCTGGCATTTATGAATATACTTCCTATCCCGGCTTTGGATGGTGGGCATGCGTTGTTTACATTGTATGAAATGATCACTGGACGCAAGCCAGGTGATAAGTTCATGGAGTACGCGCAGATGGCGGGCATGGCATTGTTGCTGGGGTTGATGTTGTATGCATTCGGGCTGGATATCTGGAGGATATTTAAATAAATATTCGCCACTTAGTTGAACCACGGAGGCACAACGGCACGGAGGGGCACAAAGGAACACTTACACCCACAACAAATCATTGCTGATGCACGAGGCAATCCCTCAGAAAAAAATGAGACACACCTAGGCAGTCAGGTTACAGCAAACACTCTGTGCTCCTCTGTGCCTCACTGCCTCCGTGGTTTCTCCTTTGCGGCGATGATTCACCACATAGGAGAGACACAGACACCTAGAGGAGTTCAACTATCCCTCTGTGCTCCTCCGTGCCTCGCTGCCTCCGTGGTTATTCCTTTGTGCTCCTTTCCGTCTTTCCTTTGCGGCGATGATTCACCACATAGGAGAAACAAAGACACATAGAGGAGTTCAACTATCCCTCTGTGCTTCTCCGTGCCTCACTGCCTCCGTGGTTCCCGCCTTTGCGGCGAAAAGCAAATCCGTTCATACAGCCCTGCTCCGAATTTTGTAACTTTACCCACTGGAAAAAATTCCACCTGGGGGTGTATGGTTTTGACAGCATAGATCTTTGAAAGTGTAAGCATGTCGAGCGTTGTATTATTAGCTCGTTAATCTGAAGATTCAAAACAATAAATGGCAATACTCAGTATGCCATGGCTGCCTAATCAGTGATTAAGTAGTCATTAGGGCCGCCGCACGGGTTTGCTTTTTACCAAGTGCCGCCGCCGACATAAAAAGAAAAGAGGCTGCTGCAACAGAAGGCTGTGCCTGTTGCTCAAGACCATTCAGCTAAGGAAGGTATTGGTGTGTTCTGTTCCGGCACCTTCCTAACAATCAATGCAGAAATAAACATGTAGAAAGCTTTCGGCGGATATGTTTGGACACCGGTTCGATTCCGGTCACCTCCACTGAAGCGGGGAAGTGCAAATTTGATTTGCCTTTCCCGCTTTTCCTTTTCCCGGAAAGCCCTGCCAGGCTTGCAAAGTAGAGGAAGACACTATTTACTCTTCCGGTTCGAACAGCGTCTTTTTTCTTATCATAGTAAATTCCTTCTGGAAAGAGCATAAACTGAAGCTTTTGTTTATCATAGTAATCGCCTAAATCCCACAGGAGCTTGAATTTGGAGGCAAAATCGAGAGCTGATTCAACGACGTTTTCCAGGTTCGAACACCCATTTTTAGACTTTGCAATTTGTCGCTCAATTTCACGTCTTTCTTCCTTTGCTTTCTCTGTGTACTTCAGGTACATTTCTTTCGTGATTTCCTCTTCAATAAAGCGTTCTTCCAATCGGCCCAACTTCTTATCCAACTCTACTATCTGCTTTTGCATCTGCTCTCCATCCACTTCCTTTTGCTCGTTAAGTTTTCTGAAATCTTCTATTGTATACTTCTTGATAAAGTGAGTAAGCCCTGCGGTTGCCGGAATGGTATAATCATCAAGTAGCGTTGTAAACTGAGGATGCAGGTCATCAGCCCTTTTGTTTACGGCGCAACCTTTTGTGCGGCACTTGTAATAGAACTTCTGGTTCTTATGTGCAATGTAGCCGGTCATGTGCTTACTGCATTTTTCACAGCGGATAAATCGCTTGAGCGCAATGTTTTCGTTTTCCACCGTCATCTTGTAGCCGTGTGGGTTGGCTGACTGGACTTCGTTCACCTTTAGAAAAACTTCTCGTGATACCAGCTTTTCATGCCGTCCCTCCAGTATTGTTCCTTCCAAAGAATTGTGTACAAGCAGCCCGCAATAGAATGGGTTTTTAAAAAGGTCAGATATTCTTTTATCGTTCATACGGAGGCCAAGAGCGTTCAATCGTATTCTTGCTTCCTCGTTTGAAACTTTCTCGTTCGCTTTCCATAAAAAGGCTTTGCGAAGTAGCTTGCCTGTTTGATTGACTACGATTTTTCGTTTACCATTCTCCTTTATGGTACTGTAACCAATAGGCGGCTTTGACACCCATTCGCCTCGCAGCAGAGCATCACGGACTCCCGCCATGCATTTTTCCCGTCTGAGTTGGTTGTCGTATTCACTGAAGATGAACTGTATGTTTTGTTGTAGGCTGCCACTAGCGGTGGTCGCATCGGTCGGTTGCGTGACCGATTGAACCGTGATTCCTACTCTTTTGAGTTGTTCGGTAATGTAGATGGCGTTTGCTCCTGATCTTGAAAACCGATCAACGCTGTACACGATTATATAAGAAACTTTCTCATTCACTTTCCTGGCATACGTAAGCATGTTGTTGAACGCTTTGCGCTCATCGGTTTTGGCGCTTTCATACGTGCCTCCAAAATACCCAAGGATATTATAGCCTTGCTTCTGGGCAAACTGCTCACAAGCCCTTTTTTGTGTTTCAAGACTCATGTTGTTGTCCGCCTGTTCCTTGGTGGAAACACGGGTATAAATAACACAGTTGGAGCTACGCACCGCCAAGGTTTTCTTACCTCTGGCAAACTGTTCAAATAAGACTAAATCGTTCATAAGAGTACTTTTATTACGCGGCTTTTAAATGTACTTGGTCAAAGTCTACGTGAATGACCTTTGCTTTTTGTTCCAACCGACTGAAGCAGTTATAAACCAGTTCTGAATACGACCGCAAAAACTGGTCTATTTCTGTAATCTGTTCATCGCTCATTGCGGTAAACTCTTTAAAGCTCCTATACTCACTAAGCAAGGCTTCCCTTTCTTCGTTTTCTAATTTGTTTTCCATAGGATTTCATTTGGCTAAAATACAACTTGTTGATTATCAATGAAACTGTAAAATATTACTTGATGTCGCCTAGGGTTTTTAGACGTTCATTTGCTGCCTGATTGAGCAACGACGTCACCCTTTTCATACTTAATAGATTGCGTGTCATACTGGCTCCGGCCAACCCGACCAGTTCCGTTATGTGGCTTCCCTCTATCCAGTCAATAATAGTCGGAAAGTCGAAGGCAAGTACAGGTTCCGGATTTAGTTTTCGATAAAGAGAATAGGCTTCGAGGTCGTCCTTCAATTTTTGAAGAAGGTTGCGCTCAAAACCTGGAAACAATATGGTGGCAGCCTCATATAATAACGCAACAGTGGCTTGGGACTGGTAAAAGTTGAGTACATTGACAATCTCACTACCGGTTTTTAAGATGGCTAACCGCAGCCGGGGTTTGAGATGCTCTTCTATCATTTGATAAACGGACGTAGAATAAACGTCGTATTTACGCTTAAGACCTTTTAGTTCATATTCAACACTACTTTCGTTAACCTCGTGACGAATAATCTTTGCCAAAACCTTTTCTTCAAAAACCATTAAGCCGGATGGAACTTCTTTCAGGTTCTTATATGACAAGCCGTATTTGCTTCTGAACTGCATGTTCTTCCGGTTGTAAGTTACCTGCACATATAGCGGATACTGCTTTTGCCCCTTTTCCCCGGTTACTGGCTCCAATGCCTCATTCAAAAAGAATTTGACAGTGATTTTCTTTTGCTTTTGCAAACTGTTCATGAAACGAAAATAGAAATGTTATTTTATTATACAAATAATAATAACAAATTTGTACCTTTGAAATTGATGGAACGAAGAAAAGGCCAGCAGGTTTCAAACAGGGTGGAATTAGGTTAGCATCAGACGCCACTTGTCTTCGTAAAGGGTTCCATTAGGTTAGCGTTCGACTACGAAGCCGCAGACGTTGAAAACAAAATAAAATCACACACTATGAATACCGAAAGCACATTGAAAACGGACAGGGAAAGATGGAGAAAAGGGCGCCGCCTCAACAACGAAACATCAAAACCCGTATCCAATGATGACTTAACCCTTCAATCGCAGTATGCTTTGCTAAAAGAAGCATACATAGAGTTGCAAAGGCTGCAAGAAGAGAACAAAGCATTGAAAGAAAAGCTACATCAATATGAAAATCCCGACGACGGCTATCGAAAAGATTGGACGTGGGTGGCAAAAATTGTCTTCATCTTGGAAAAGGCAGGCAAACCCTTAGCCACAAAAGAAATCATTGAGCTTTTGGAGAAACGAGAACCAATGCTTAAAGATCATTACGACAAAGGCAAATTCTTTTCCGCTTTTCTAAACTTGGCAATGAAACACAGCCGTATTCTACGTGAAAAAAGAAAAGGTGAACGTGGCTATTACTATTTTGTTAATGGAAATAGCTGTTGACAATCCTATCTTTCTACACAAAACATCACATATTTGCAGTGGCCCACTAACTGCCTAAACAACAAACGAATTTGTGAGTACGAACCCTTCTACTTTTTCCACAACCGAAGCCTTTATAACCCGCTGGAAAGCATCCGGTGCTTCGGAACGTGCCAACTACCAATTGTTCCTGACAGAACTCTGCGACCTGCTCGGCGTAGAAAAACCAAAGCCTGCGTCAGCCAGCGTACACGAGGCTTCATACACCTTTGAACGGCCGGTCGTATTCAATGACGGCGAAGGAAAAACATCTACCAACTTCATTGACTTATACAAACAACACTGCTTTGTATTGGAAGCCAAACAAGGTTCTGATAAAGCAACCATTAGCGAAGCAGAAATCCTGGGTGGTGAAAAGCTAAAAGCAAAAACAGGAACCGCCACCCGTGATACCCTTACCTGGGAACGGGAAATGAAAAAGGCTAAGGAACAAGCCTTGCGTTATGCCCGCTCCCTGCCGGCAAGCGAAGGCTGGCCGCCCTTTTTGGCGGTGGTGGACGTAGGTTATTGCATTGACCTCTACGCCGACTTTACCCGGCAGGGAAAAACCTATGTGTCTTTCCCAGACCCACAAGCTTACCGCATTTCACTAACTGACTTGCACAAAGAAGAAATACAAGAGCGGCTTCGCCTTTTATTTACGGCACCCTTGGACCTTGACCCCAGCAAACGGGCCGCAAAAGTCACAAGAGAATTGGCCGAACGACTGGCAAAATTGGCTTCGCTGCTGGAAGCATCGGGCCACAGCCCGGAGAAGGTAGCGGGCTTTCTCATGCGCTGCCTGTTTACCATGTTTGCAGAAGACGTGCAGCTTTTGCCCGAACATTCCTTTACCAAACTGTTGCAGGATTATAAAAACAACTTGCAGTACCTGCCGCAAGCCTTGCAAGCCTTGTGGAGCACAATGGACCGTGGCGGCTTTGATCCTGCCCTGCGCACACAAATACCGCAGTTCAACGGCTTTTTATTTAAGAATGGGGAGGCCTTGCCGCTGACCGAAGCCCAATTGAATTTATTGATACTGGCCGCCGAAGCAAGTTGGGCCGATGTGGAACCGGCCATCTTTGGCACCTTGCTCGAACGGGCCTTGAGCCCACGGGAACGCCACAAGTTGGGCGCCCATTATACACCTCGTGCCTACGTGGAGCGACTGGTGATGCCCACGGTGATTGAACCGCTGCGTGAAGAATGGGAAGCAGCCCGCACGGCTTCGGCTATACTGGAAGGCAAGGGCGATGATGCCGGTGCCTTAAAAGAAATTCAAACCTTTCACCGCCGGCTTTGCTCCGTGAAAGTGCTTGACCCGGCCTGTGGCAGCGGCAATTTTTTGTACGTGACGCTGGAACACCTGAAACGCCTGGAAGGTGAAGTGAAAGAATACATCGCCCATTTTCCGGTGGTGCAACTGAACATGGACATGACCGGCGGTTATACGGTAACACCTGCACAATTATTAGGACTGGAAGTGAATCCTCGTGCTGCGGCCATTGCCGATGTGGTACTTTGGATTGGTTACCTGCAATGGCATTTTCGCACACACGGCAATGCGGCGCGGTTGGAAGACCCCATCTTGCGACAGTACGGAAACATTGTGCAACAGGATGCGGTGTTGAGTTACACGGAGCGAAAGCCAAGATTAAATAGCAATGGAGAACCCATGACCCGGTGGGACGGGGTGACAACAAAACAACATCCCGTAACCGGTTTGGGAGTGCCCGATGAAACAGCAAGAATACCGGTGTATGATTACATCAATCCCAAACCTGCCGAGTGGCCCAAAGCTGATTTCATTGTAGGCAATCCGCCGTTTATTGGCCCAGCAAGAATGCGGGAAGCATTGGGTGATGGCTATACGGAAGCGTTGCGAAAAGCATACAAAGGCACTGTTCCCGACAGTGTAGATTTTGTGATGTACTGGTGGCACAAAGCAGCAGAGTTGGTGAGGGCAGGTAAAGCGGAGCAGTTTGGGTTTATCACTACTAACAGCATCAAGCAAACATTCAACCGAAGAGTGACTGAAATGCATCTGCAGGCGACGCTACCGCTTTCGATAAAATTTGCAATCCCTGATCATCCATGGGTTGATAGTAATGATGGCGCAGCGGTGCGTATTGCATTAACTGTCTGCTCATCAAAACAAAACATTGGTCAACTCAATACCGTCTATTTTGAAAAAGCAAGCAATGATGTAGATGTTGACATTGTCTTGCAGCAGCAAAGTGGAAAGATTCACGCCGACTTAACCGTTGGTGTTAATGTATCAGCTTGTCACACATTAACAGCAAACTCAGGTCTTAGCAGTGAAGGAGTGAAACCGCATGGGATGGGATTCGTTGTCTCTGAGAACGAAGCAAAACTCTTGGGCTTAGGAACATTGCCCGAAACAGATAAGTACATTAAGCCCTATCTCAATGGAAAAGACTTAACGTCGAAATCAAGGTCCGTTTTAATTATCGATTTATTTGGCTTAAAAGCTGAGGAGGTAAGAAATCGGTTTCCATCGATTTATCAATGGGTTTTAGAAAGAGTAAAGCCTGATAGAGATGCCAAAGCTTCAACAAAGGACGGTGCTGCGTACAGCAAATTGTGGTGGATTTTTGGGAAACCCAGGAATGAGTTAAGGAAGGCACTGGCTGGACTATCTCGCTATATCGTAACCGTTAAAACTGCCAAGCATCGTTTCTTCACATTTGTATCTGCCGCAATAGTCCCAGACAGTAAGTTGATTGCATTTGCATTGGACGACTATCTGCATCTGGGAATTCTGTCGAGCGATATACATGTAAAATGGGCATTGGCTACGGGGTCAAATCTTGGTGTTGGAAATGACCCGACATACGTGAAGTCTGTTGGCTTCGAAACCTTCCCCTTCCCATCATTTACCGACGAACAAAAAGCCCACATCCGCACCATCGCTGAAAGCCTTGATGCACACCGAAAACAGCGTCAAGCTTTGCATCCAACACTCACCATCACGGATATGTACAACGTGCTGGAAAAGCTTCGTTCCGGTGAAGCGCTTAATGCCAAAGAACAAACCGTTCACGAATGGGGATTGGTGAGCATCCTGCTGCAACTGCACAACGAATTGAATACTGCGGTAGCGGATGCTTACGGTTGGCCTGCCAATCTCACAGAAGAAGAAATCCTGGAAAAGCTCGTTGCCCTAAATAAAGAAAGAGCGGCCGAAGAAGCCAGGGGACTTGTTCGCTGGCTTCGCCCCGACTATCAAAACCCGCAGGGTGTGCAGCAAACAGGCATAGATGTGCAAACCACAGAAGTGGATACAACCACAGCAAGTAAGGAGGCCATTGACTGGCCAAAAACCCTGGCCGAGCAGGCGCAGGCGGTTCAGCGGATTTTGGCAGGCTACGGCCACCCCGTTTCAGCCGACATGCTGAACAATCAATTCAAGAAAATAGTAAAACCATCTAACCTTTCACGCCGACAGCAGATAGAAGCCTTGTTGGAAACCTTTAGCACATTGGGTTTGCTTCGCAAAACCGAGGGCGGACTGTTTGTAAAATAGAAGCAGAAAGAATAAGATGACTTCCGAAAACGCAATGGCCAATAATACCCAAAAAGGGATTTTTTTGTTGCATTTGAAACGAAGACTTCAGTCAGGATTTGACAGGTAGAGAAGAACAACTGTGAAAAGTCAATCTGCTGTATATTATTAAAAGGCTACCTTGCTCAGAATGAAAAAGGTCTCCCTGCAATTTCCTACCGAAACCGATTTACAAAATTTCCGGCTGCTGGTTAATCCCGGGGTTGTGACAATGAATGCCGATAAGACGGTTCTTGATTGTGAATGCAACGAGCGGGACATTGAGTTAGCACTTAATGGGTTTAACGCATCTTTTATTAAATAAGCACTCTGCGGCACACCTTCCTTTTCACCTTGCACAGTTTGATTAAATGACCGCTACCGTCTAAGTCAGGCAGATGTTGCTTCACCATGTTCGCTAACACTCAACTAAGTATCAAGATTTATTAACGGCGGTATCCGCAACTTGCAGTGTACCTTTAACGGCGAGGGGACTAGGCATGAAGCTCGTAATAAAAAACATGGTGAGCCTGCGCTGCAAGATGATTGTGAAATCTGAGTTGGATAAACTCAGGTTACACTACAGCATTGTCGAATTAGGGGAGGTTGAAATCAGGGAAGAACTGACTGCACAAAAACAGCGACAGTTAAAGACTGC
>JBGTIL010000098.1:0-3892 GCA_041745695.1 Chitinophagaceae bacterium
TTCTCATAACGTTGTTTGTTCAGTATACGATGATAAAAAGGAGAATGTTACAGGCGGTTCAAGAAACTTCTGTTGCCACCTCCTTTTTACATCGTTTGACACTGTAAAAGTATCCAAGAAAATGATAATTTCTATTTTTTCTTACCCCAATTGTCTTCCATTTTTTTATAACTCTCCTTGTCTACCGTTGAAGATTTGGCTGATTTCGAAGTTCCTTTTTTCTTTTTCGCATTGATATTGTTCACGAGCGAATTTTTTACACCAAGTTTATTGGTCTTTTTTGATGCGGATTTTTTTTTGGGTGCTGCCTTTTTTCCTGCTGTTTTCTTAGCAGCTGTTTTCTTGGTTGCTGTTTTTTTAGATGCCGCGCGTTTAGATGCTGTTTTTTTTGCAGCTGTCTTTTTTGCTGTGGTGCTCTTGGATGAAGTTTTTTTCGCTGCTGTTTTTTTCGCTGCGCTTTTTACTGCCTTTGCCATAGAAATATTTTTTTTAATAGGTATCAATTGCTATGCCCGCGAGACAATGGTTGACCACGCAACGATTACAGCGCGGCAGTTTACCACTGCCATCCACGAGCGTGAATGGTATTGTTAGTGTTGCATCCTGGCACTACATGGTCCGGTCAGTTGCACTGGCCGGAAACTCCCAAAGAAGCTGGGGCTTCGCGTAGATCGTATTGAGATGATACTGTTCTATCCATTCTTCAAACTGCAAAATCAGGTGCTCCTGTGTTATTACCTGGTGTCCCCTGTTCTTTTTGATCATAGGTTTTAAATCATGCGGCAGCGGCCTTGCTTCTTCACCAAAATAATAAAACTGTTCTGATAGCAAGGCGTTGCGTCCATCAAAATCCCGCTTCCTGTTGATTTCATTGTGTACATTTTGCCTCAGCAACGGTTCGCCGCCGTGGCTAAAATCATAAACGCAGTCGCCCATCTGCATGCGCCAATCGGAAGTATTGATAGAAGGAATTTTTTGCTGCAGGTGCTGCAGACAGAAGCGGTCGTACTCCTTCAAGGTTTTCACACACGTAACTTTCATTGCATACACAATACTTTCAGACAGGTCCACCGTTAGTTCTTTACGCAGCCTGCTATGTTTCGAACCCGTACCAATTACCCAGTCGCCTACCTGCGCGGCCTTCCGGATAGCGGGCTTACAGATAGTGAGCGTGCATATATCCCAGAAAGGATTGGGGGCAGTGCCATTGTCATATCTTAAAATATAAGAGTAAAGCTTTGCCATTATGCTGTAAGGTCTTCCCGGCGTGTTTTTACAGCGATCCTTCTGCCACATGTAACCTTGTCCAGCACAACAAATCGTTTTGCCGGGAATACCATCAATGAACAGTTCTCCCACCTCATTGTTGCCCGGCGACTAAAAATAAATACCTGCCCAGGGTTTATATTTGCGGTCCTAACAAGGCATCTATGAACGAAAAATTTGTGGCGCGGATAGGCACTGAGGTAGAAGACATAAAAACTTCCGGCCTTTTTAAAAAAGAAAGGATCATTGCTTCTCCACAGGGCGCTCTGATAAAAGTAAATGGGAAAGAAGTTCTGAATTTTTGTGCCAATAATTACCTCGGGCTATCATCTCACGCCGACACGCTGAAGGCGGCGCATCAATATATCGATTCGCATGGCTTCGGCATGAGTTCCGTGCGCTTCATCTGCGGTACGCAGGATATTCATAAGGAGCTTGAAGCCAAACTTTCGCAGTTCCTCGGAACAGAAGACACAATTTTATATGCAGCCGCCTTTGATGCCAACGGCGGTGTGTTCGAACCACTGTTTAATGAGCAGGACGCTATCATTTCTGATTCACTGAATCACGCGTCCATCATAGATGGCGTTCGCTTGTGCAAGGCGCAGCGCTTTCGCTATGATAACAATAATATGGAACACCTCGAGCAGCTGCTGCAGGAAGCGGGGAGTGCCCGTAACCGTGTAATTGTAACCGATGGTGTGTTTAGCATGGATGGCACTATTGCCCGGCTGGATGCCATCTGCGATCTTGCAGACAAGTATGATGCGATTGTGCTCGTAGATGAGTGCCATGCAACAGGTTTCATTGGTAAAACCGGTCGCGGTACCCATGAACTGCGAGGCGTTGTAGGACGGATAGACCTGATCACGGGCACCCTGGGCAAAGCCCTCGGCGGTGCCTCCGGTGGTTTTACCAGTGGACGCAAAGAGATCATTGACATGCTTCGCCAGAAAAGCCGCCCCTATCTTTTTTCTAATACACTCGCACCTTCAATCACCGGGGCTTCCATCGCTGTTCTGGACCTGATCACCAAAAGCACCGAGTTGCGCGATAAGCTCGAAAGCAATACCCGCTATTTCCGCCAGGCCATGACAGAAGCCGGCTTCGATATCAAGCCCGGCGAACATCCTATTGTGCCTATCATGCTGTACGATTCGGTGCTGGCGGCAAACTTTGCCGATGCACTTCTTGCCGAAGGTATTTATGTGATTGGTTTTTTCTTCCCCGTAGTGGCTAAAGGGCAGGCGAGAATCCGGGTGCAATTGAGTGCTGCCCACGACAGGACTCACCTGGATAAGGCTATCCAGGCTTTTACCAGCATTGGTAAAACACTCGGCGTGCTTAAATGAGTTTCCGGCAGGCGAAATGACACTGTCGATGTACGAGGTCAGGCGATTTTATCAGGTGCCAACCTGTGTACACGGCGATCGTTTTTGAGCTGGCTCAAGTACCCTCGTGCCCAAAAACGATTAGAATCAGTTTTCCGCAATTATCCGGCTGGCGCTTGCATCTTTGAAAAACAGTTGTTAGGTTTACCTCTCGCTTCGCAATAATCACAACCAACCTCCGTTTTATCCTCTGATGAATTAAATTTTACCCAATCCGTTTTCCGAACAACCAGTATTGTTCATTTAATTTAACATCAGATCGTACCATGAAAAGAGTATTATTAGCCATTGGCATCATTGCCATGCTCGCCGTTTCAACTACTTCTTGCGTTTCTATGAAGCGCGATTGCCAGGGTAAAAAACACACACGTTTGGCCAACGGTATCTACCTCTAAAGTTGCTTGCTGTACTGTGTTGATATCTATTAGATGTGTTCGGGTTGTTATGGCCGGTACACGCTGAAACGTTTGCTGTACAGGAGCCCGGTGGCGGGCTGCTATTTTAATCAACACAAAGGAGCACCTGTCAATACCTTTGCAGAAATTTAAAGGTAGATGAGATTGATCCTGACACTTGTTGTTGCATCACTGCTGTTTTCCTGTACACCCAACAATGTTACCGAAGACGAATCGGTTGGTAAGTTTTTCACAGAAGCCGGTGCTACCGGATCGCTTGCCGTACTCGACAACGGTACCGGTGAATTCACAGTTTACAACCTCGATCGCTACCGCGATAGCGCTTACCTCCCTGCCGGTACTTTTAGTATCGTTGCTTCCCTTGTGGGTTTACAAACCGGCCGTATTACTAACGATAGCATCGTGATGCCCTGGGATGGCACCACCCCCGGAACTGTAGCCTGCAATGGCAACACAAGCATGTCCACTGCTTTTCGTTCTTCCTGCACGGGATGGTACCAGGAACTGGCAAGGCGTATTGGAAAAGATACCATGCAACGGTGGATGGATACGCTGGCTTACGGTACCCGGAAAATAAAAGTCCTTGATTCTTTTTGGCTAGACAACTCGCTTCAGATAAAACCCGATGAACAACTGGGACTTATAAAAAAATTATACTTTACCAGTTTGCCGTTTCATAAGATCAACCAGGACAAGGTGAAAACGGCCATGGTGCGCGAAGTCAATAGCAATTACGCACTTAGCTATCAAAATGGCGAGGGGCTCAATGAAAGGGGAAACCAGGTAGGGTGGAATGTTGGTTATATTATAGAAAATAAG
>JBGTIL010000099.1:0-5120 GCA_041745695.1 Chitinophagaceae bacterium
ACCTTCACTACTTCTCCTACAATCCCGGCAGAGGTATTTCCGGACTTGAACCTTGCTGTCACAGCATTTCTGTATACGAGCGGAAAAGTTTTTTAAGGAGTTTATTTTCCCCGCTCCCCTACATTGTGGCCTCGCGAATCAACCAGAAACTCATTAACAAATTAAATGACGATGATCATCCGGTGTTGTTGGAAGGCTTCCATTGTTCCGGACTCCTTTCCTATCTAACCAATCACAAGCGAACGATCCTTGTACGTGCCCACAACGACGAGTCGGGCTATTACAAAACTCTTGCGCAGGTGGAGAACAGCTTGTGGAGGAAGATGTATTACCTGCGGGAGAGCAGGCTGCTCGGTTCCTACCAGCGGCTATTAGATAAAAGCGTGCCTGTTGCAGTACTCAGCAAGCCCGACGCGGATGTTCTATCGCAGCGCTACGGTTTCCAGCACCTACACCTGGTTCCACTTTTTATACCCTGGGAAGGCGTTGCCTCTAGAGAAGGCTTTGGAACTTATTGCCTGTATCACGGAAATATGGGTGTACCGGAAAACGAAGCAGCTGCGGAATGGCTGGTTAGACACGTATTCTCATGCATCACTGTGCCCTTCGTCATTGCCGGCAGGGGGATCTCCACAAAATTAATGAAGGCTGTAGCTGCACACCCGCACGTTAGCATTGTGCACGATCCCTCGCAGGAGAATCTTAGTGCTCTTATCTCTAATGCACATATTCACGTTCTTCCTTCATTGAATAAAACCGGCGTAAAGTTGAAACTGCTCAATGCGTTGTTGAATGGAAGATTCTGCATCACAAATAATGCAGGAGCAGTGGGAATGGGCATAGAGCCGGGACTGTTGGTGCTCGAAGAAGAGGCAGCATTTCAAAATACCATCGTTGAATTGATGGAGCAGCCTTTTACCCAGGAAGACAAAGCAAAGCGTGACACGTTGCTGAACTCTTACAATAACCGCGCTAATGCTATACAGCTTAGTGCATTGTTATAGAAGCATTGTCTGTGATTTTCCCTTTCTCTGTGCGCACCATGCGGGCCGGGAATTTATTGATGACTATGTAGTCGTGGGTAGCCATTACTATAGCGGTGCCATACTCTTTCGAAATGTGAAACAGTAATTGCATTATTTCGTCGGAGGTTTCAGGATCCAAATTTCCCGTGGGTTCGTCTGCCAGGAACAGCTTTGGTGAATTGAGTAAGGCCCTTGCGATGTCAACCCGCTGTTGCTCACCACCGCTCATTTCAAATGGCATTTTGAAGCCCTTGGATTTTAGTCCCACCTTATCCAGAACATCAGCGATCTTTTCGTTCATTAGTTTGTCGTCTTTCCAGCCGGTTGCCCGAAGAACAAATTTCAGGTTCTCGTTCACGTTGCGGTCAGTAAGAAGTTGAAAGTCCTGAAACACAACACCGAGGCTTCTTCTCAGGTAAGGAATCGTTTTCCAGGTAAGTTCACGGAGGTTGTAGCCGGCCACTGTTCCATTGCCTTCTTTCAGCTGCAGTTCACCGTAAAGGGTTTTTAATAAGCTCGATTTGCCGGTTCCGGTCTTGCCCACGAGGTACACAAACTCTCCTTTATTCACAACCAGGTTCACATCCTGTAGTACGAGGTTTTCTCCCTGATAAATGTTTGCCTTGGCTATATCAACAATTGCTTCTGCCATGTTTGTGTGTTCTGCTATTAAAATTAATACCTAATTTCTGCTTCCCCGGTTTTGATCACCAATTCTTTACGGATACCAGGCTCCACTCGGCCAATTATTTGTGCTTCTATACCGTAATGCTGCGCAATGCCGATGATGTGCTCAGCATGTATAGTATCTGTATATATTTCGAGCCTGCACCCCATATTAAATACCTGGTACATCTCCCTGTCATCCGCACCGCTGCTTTTTTGTATCAGCTTAAATATTTCCGGAGGTTCAAATAGATTGTCTTTTACAATCTTCACATCCTCCGGTATATAGTTCATGCACTTTGTTTGTCCGCCTCCGCTGCAATGAACCATGCCATTGATGGCATCGAAGTGTGTTTCTAAAATCTCCATTATAACAGGCGCATACGTTCGGGTTGGTGATAAGATCAGCTTGCCGATCGTGGTATCAAAACGTTGTTTCCGGTAGGTGATATTGATACTGTCTAGCAGGCCCGCTTCGCCGATGTAAACAACTTCTTCGCCCAGGGTTTCTTCAAATGTTTCGGGGTATAGCGTTTTGTATTGTTTCCCAAGTAAATCGTGGCGCGCACTCGTTAATCCATTGCTGCCAATGCCGCTGTTGTAAGCGCTTTCATAAATAGCCTGGCCAAAACTCGCCAATCCAACAATGACATCGCCCGGGCTTATCTTTTCATTTGTAATGAGCTTCGCTTTTGGCCAACGGGCAGCCATCGTTCCGTTAACTGCGATAGTGCGAACCACGTCACCTACGTCGGCGGTTTCACCTCCCAGAAAAGTGATACCCAGGTTATGCCCGCGCATGGTGTCGAAAAACTCTTGTGAGCCTTCAATAAGGGCTTTCAATACCTCGCCCGGAATCCTCGACTTATTACGATCGATAGATGAAGAAAAAAGCAATGAATCGTAAACCCCCACACAAAGCAGGTCGTCGAGGTTCATCACAATGGCATCTTGTGCAATGCCTTTCCAAACAGAGAGATCTCCGGTTTCCTTCCAATACAAATACGCCAGGATACTCTTGGTTCCGGCGCCGTCTGCATGCATCACATTGATCCAGGCTTTGTCGCCACCAAGAACATCTTCATAAACTTTACAGAAGGCCCGGGGATATAAACCTTTGCTGATGTTTCTGGTAGCTTCATGCACTTCCTCTTTTTGCGCAGATACTCCGCGTTTTTCATAAAGCGACATGAATAAGGACATTTTTTTATGAAGGGCAAAACTAACACAATTGCCTCGTTATCTTAGCGCCCCAATGCAGGTGCACTACAATATTGAGCAATTACCCCCGTTTAAAAATGCGGTGATTACAATAGGTACTTTTGATGGTGTCCACCGCGGTCATGCTACAATTATCGATGCCCTTGTTGCAGAAGCTAGTCGCATTCAGGGCGAGAGCGTGATCGTGACATTTCATCCACATCCCCGAAAAATCATCCAGCCACACACCTCCCTGCACCTGATCAATACACTCGACGAAAAGATTGAACTGCTGCAGCAAACAGGAATTACGCACCTGGTGATCATCCCATTTACAGATGTGTTTGCGGAACTCACAGCAGAAGATTATATCGAACGTCTCCTTGTTTACTATTTTCAGCCTCATACAATTATCATTGGCTACGACCACCATTTTGGCAAAGGACGACTGGGTAATATCACCCTGTTGCAGCAACTTCAAAGCAGGTGGAATTACAAATTGATCGAAATCCCAAAACACCTGCTGGAGGAGATTAGTGTGAGCTCCACGCAGATCCGCATGGCTTTGGGTTCCGGGAACATAAGTGTGGCGAATAAGCTTTTAGGTTACTCGTTTTTTTTTGAAGGCAAGGTTGTTACTGGCGACCAGATCGGCAGAACACTCGGGTTTCCTACCGCAAATCTTATCTATACCGACAGCGACAAAATTCACCTCGGTGAGGGTGTTTACGCAGTGTTCGTTTTGATGAACGAACAACAACATGGCGGCATGCTGAGCATTGGCAAACGTCCAACACTGAACGATATAGAGGAACGAGTTGAAGTAAACATTTTCGATTTCGAGGGTGATCTGTATGGCCGCATCATCCGCGTTCGGGTAGAGGCTTTCCTGCGCGTACAGGAAAAATACGACAGCCTTGAAGAACTTACCCAGCAAATAAACATTGATAAACAACAAGCAATCCTGTCCTTGAATAGCTAGTCTTTTATCATCTTCACCAGCATCTCTTTTAACAGCTGTCCATCGCTGGTTCCCCCATCATTTACACCAAGGCTTTTGAGATTGTAGTAATGTAAGAGCAGGATGTTTCTTTCAATGCTCTGGGAATCGTACTTCCTGGCCGCACCGGTGTAGTCCTTTATTTTCCAGTCGGGAACCCCGATGTCTTGCGCCAAAGCTTTTTCGCTTGATGAAGGGGTAGTGTAAATCATCTGCACCTTGCTAAAGAAACTATACAATGATGGAAAGATAAGCTGGAGGGGTGCTGCTTTTGGGTTGCTTTCAAAATAATGGGCGATGCGTATGGCTTTATACAGATCTTTTTTTGCCAGTGCTTCCTGCAGTTCGAAGATGTTGTATTCCTTGCTGATGCCTACAAAGTTCTCAATGTCGTCTGCAGTGATCTCTCTACGTGCAGCGAGGTTCGGCGCAATTTTATCGATTTCGTTTGTAATCCGATTCAGATCATTACCAATGTGATCAATGAACAACGACAGTGCATTGTTGGTGATTGTGAGACCCCTTGATCCTGTTTGCTTGCGTACCCATAATGGCAGCTCGTTTTCATACAGTTTGTTAGATGTAAAGAAGACCGCATGTTCTTTAAGCGTCTTGGCCAACTTACCCCTGCCATCTACCTTCTTTCCTTTGTAAGCAACAAAAAGCATTGTGGAGGCAAGAGGTTTCGTGATGTAGTTTTGCAACTTATCAATGTCTTTCATGAACTGGGCTTCCCGAAGGAGCACTACCTTCTTCTCACCAAACATTGGATAGCCCATACAATTATTAACTACACTGCTCCAGTCTGCATCTCTTCCATAAATTGTTGTTCTGTTAAAGCCGGCTTCGGCTTCACTTAATATGCTGGCCTCCGCATAATCCATTATTTCATCAATAAAAAAATCTTCATCTCCTTCCAGCCAGTAAACGGGCTTAAATTTTCGTTTTTCGAGATCCTGCAAAATATTTTCAACTTTCATTGTGGGTATTGACGCTCAGCGCTATTGCATTCTGGCATGGTTTTCGGTTTCACGGGCCGAACGCAGGCAACTTCAGAATTGGTAGTACCTTGCTACTATAAATAATTCTATTATTTTAATTTAAATCACTTTACAATGGCAAACACAAATTATCCTTCGGCAAACGAACCGCTGGACCGAAGTACAGACAATCGCCCAAACAATAACACCAAAAATATAGCTATTGGTGTATTGGCGGCAGCCTTACTT
>JBGTIL010000100.1:0-2568 GCA_041745695.1 Chitinophagaceae bacterium
AACATTACCTGCGCATAGGAAAAGAGTGGAATCCCAGAATGAATGATTACCACCTCATTCCCAAAGGCGTTATGCCCGTGCACAATCCCGCCGGTCTCGCCCCCGGACTTTTGTATCAGGATAATAAAAAGAAACGGTTTCTTTTAAACTCAGAAGTGCTTTGTAAAATGCCTAACCGCAGGAAATCATCGATTATTTTATAAGCAGAGACGGTTGACACATGGAGTTGTATCGCAATATCTTGTGCGTCCACCATTGGTTGGGTGAAAAGATGATCAAGCAGTTTTTTTGCATTGGGCGCACGCCTACCCAAGTGAATTATCCGATTGCCTTCACAATCCCTGCGTAGTTCCATAATTCGTTTTAGGTTATTCGCTGCTGCCTCACAGGTCTGGTTAACGGCTTCTAGGAAAAATTTGATCCACTGCATTAAATCACTTTTTCTCCGTACGGCCGTCAAGTAATCATAATATAGCCCTTTGTGTTTCTCGAAGAAATCCGATAGGCAAAGGATTGGCCTATCAATAATTCGGTTCTCGATTAGGTACAAAGTGATCATAAGGCGTCCAATCCGCCCGTTTCCATCCAAAAAAGGGTGGATGGTTTCAAACTGATAATGTGCCAGGGCAATCTTGATTAGGTGGGGGAACGGCAATTTCTTCACTGTGAATAAAGTTTTCTAAGTCTCCCATTAATCGGTCCACCTCATGGTGGGGTGGCGGAATGAATACTGCATCATTTAAGGAAGCACCTCCAATCCAGTTCTGAGAAGTCCGAAATTCGCCCGGCAGTTTATGTTCTCCGCGAACACTATCAAGAAGGATATTGTGGGTTTCTTTTAAAAGCCTTGATGAGAGAGGAAGGGTTTCTAAACGTGGAATGGCATAATTCATCGCCCTGATGTAATTATTGACTTCTTGCCAGTCATTACGTTTTTCTGGATTAATGTCTGCTTGTCGGATGAGCGCTTCTTCAATATTTGTCTGGGTGCCCTCAATTCGACTACTTACCGTAGCTTCCTTTATCACATGCATCCGGATAAATAGGTCGATGTCCGGTACGAACTGAGAAAAACTGTTCAACTTACCTAGTTGTAAAGTAGCTTTCTCCAACAAGGTATTGATTGAGGGATCATCCCAAGTGAAGGTGTGATTGATCTGTTCGGGTATAAAGCTTCGATACCCCGTTGTTTGTTTTTGAATTGTTCCTGATATAAATTTTCGTAAATCCACAACCTTAAATTAGAGATTGTTTAATTAACTTTCGCCCAATAAAGTTAAATACAGATATTCATATCTAAGTTTTGTTCATTAAAGTTAGATGTGGGACATGTTAATTAAGTAAGCAAATTTTAGGAATATGAACAGGTTTCGTGAAACACAACTGGTCTCAGCGATTTTTATGTAAAGGATATAGATGCAGGCCGAACTTGGCTCACCAAGAAGAAAGATCCACCTGGTGAGTGTCAAAGTGACGGAGAATCAAACTATGCCAAAAATTGTGTGCAAATTTTGTTGGCGATGATGAGGAACATTAGCGGCAACCCAGATGGTGAAAAAAGAAATATAAGTGTGTCGTACACCTCGGATTCTGAACCAATGGTCTGCAACACAAGATCCGGGCCTGCCGCCCAAACCCTTCTGGGGTTGCGCCTGGGCAATATGTTATTACTCGCTCTGAATATATTGATTGAAGATTGCTCACCTATCCATGCTCTCACATACTCTCCAAAATTAGTTCCCTCGAGTCCCCATAGAAGGACCAACTGTCGACGCCTGAATTTTTAGTCATGTCATTAATATAATAAGAAGTGCCTTGCTGCTTATAATCAGTGTTCTTAGCAACAAGAAACGTGTGATTAAAGCCAAACTGCACAAGTCTTCCTGGCGCTTTGCCTGCATAGTCTCCGGCACCGAGACTATAGCTTAAACCTAAATCATTATCAGTGTCAACGCCAATAATGTAGTACGTACCGGCGACTCGCTTCTCGTAAGCAAAGCCGCATGAATAAAGATTGAACAATCAAATAAGCCCAAACAGTAGAAGGATTGTTCTTAAGTGTTTTTTGTGATCGTTCATTAGGACTGGTGTGGATGGTGCCTACTAACTTACGGCCTTTTCTGATGTGTCTTATATTCTTCTGCCACCTGCAACGAATACCGCTTTGTCCAACCATTGTCTCGGGCAAGCCGTGCTGAGAATGGAAACGGAACTGCTTCCTCATCAATTGGGAACGCTTTCAATTTATTCCATAAATCTCGCTCTTGAGGACTCATAATCGTTAGGGGTTAAAGCTAATATCTCGCTGGGATAAACAGATTTAAAATGCTACTGAGATATATTCTGCAGCGATATGTACGCCGGGACCTGCCTTTTCTACTAATCAACTAAACTTCTTAGGCAAACTGCTCAACAACTCTTACACAAACCTTTGGCTGGCATCTCTCTAATTTAGAAAATCAACTTACAATTAAAATGCTCACTGCTGTCCTGCGTTTCCGAACTTAAGACTTTCTATTAGGTTATTAGAACTTCGGCAACATCGATATGGCGAAAAAACCGCTGGTG
>JBGTIL010000101.1:0-1504 GCA_041745695.1 Chitinophagaceae bacterium
AGCTTTGTTGTCAGCCTCCTGAACAGGCTTCTCCGTAACGCCAGGCTTTTCTTCCGCCTTTTTACGTTTGATGCCAAACAAATTATCCAGTTTGTCAACAAAGGTTTTCTTTTTTTGAGGAGATGGGTTAACTACTTCCGTTTCCTCTTTTTCTACGGGAATATCCTTAGCTATGCTTTGCGGTTGTTCGGCCACCTCTTTATTTACTTCAGTGGCTTTTCCTGACGGCATGGCAATAGCAACTTCCTCTTTCCGGGGCAATTTAACGGCCTTTTTTTGTGGCGGTTCTTTAGATGCACCAGCGGGGTCCTTTGATTCAGTCTGCCCGGGGGCCTTCAATATTTTTCCTTTTTCCAGTATCTTTTCTTCTGGTATTTTTTCTTCTGGTATTTTTTCATCGCCGTTGTTATTTGTTGTCATTGCCGGCAAAACCGTTGGCTCCTGCCTGGATAAATCCTCCTCAGCCGGCACCTCCATTTGAAACTGTGTTGAGCTATCCGTTACCGTTAGTGGTATTGTTTCTTCCTCCTTTTGTGAGGAGTCGTACCTGGTTATGCCAAAACCTGCAGCAATGATCAGGATAATCATCAATAACGCAGCAACACCGTGTTTTTCATTGAACCTGGCCTTGTTTTGAGATTTTTTTTTGAAAACCCAGGAAGTATAATCGTTTTCAACGTCAGAGAGTTCCCGTTTATATTTGGTCTGAATGGATTCAGGCGCAGTTGTGGCCTTGCTCTCCGGAGTAGCAGCGAGTGCGCGTCTTCTCAACTCCTCAGCTTTTTGTTCAAGATCGTAAGCTGGTGATGGTTCTTGTAAAGAGGCGATTTTGGGGGCTGATACCGGTTTCGCGCAGGCAGGTTGCGGCATGCTTACGTAGATATTTTTGGGTACGGCAGGTATCAGCGGAGGTATTGATGAATTTTGCGGTGGTTGATATGCTTTATCGATCTGCTGTGCAGGAGCATCGGCTTCTTTCGCATTTTTCCCCGGCGCTGAGATGGTATGCGATACATAAGGTTTGAGGGAAGTAATTTCAGCTGGATATAACCAGCAGGAACTTTTCCCTTCTACCCATACAAGGTCATGGGGTTGCAGGCCGCCCTGAACTAATTCTTCAATACTGAATGGTCCGGTTTGCTTGTTATTGCGTAGGAGCAGATAGATGTTGTTCATATACGTTAGTTGATCCCCTATGAAATTACACCATGATTGTTGAACGACGCGGATTAAGTGTTATTGTGTAGTAAAATATAACATATTCTTAAAGTTATTTTATATTGAAAATCCCATTCCGAATCTAAAACAGAAAAGGTGACAACCTGCGGCTATCACCCTTTCTTAACATTACCTGAACTTAACGAATTGGCACTTCATGTTTAACCGGTTCTTTACCCGGTATAACAGGCAGGCTCACCTGTAGTACGCCATCTGCATATTTCGCAGTGATGCCTTTAGTATCAATTGAATCATTCAGGGTAAACGTGCGCGCAAAGGCGCCGCG
>JBGTIL010000102.1:0-3068 GCA_041745695.1 Chitinophagaceae bacterium
TTTTAATCTCCCTATACTGTGCTCTATACCAACACGTTGACTGGAAAGCTCCCGATTGGATAGTCTCTGCTGCTCATTCAAGGGTTGTTTTTTTCGAGCTTTGGTTGGAAGGTAGGAGTTGCGGCATTTGTAATCCTTGGCTGTACGTAGTCAAGTAAAAATGGACAGGAAGGAAGAAAATGGGAAGAGACAATTTAGTAAATTGTTTCACCCAAATTACCTTAGTTATGTCCAATTCAACCAAAAAATCGCCTAGGCGCTCCAAAACGGCTCAATCAGTCTCATCTACCTCGGAGCGCGCATCTGCCTTTTCTATTATCAAAGACATTCAGCGACAAACCCGGCGCCAATATACTGCTGAGGAGAAAATCCGGATCGTACTGGAAGGGTTGCAAGGCGAACAATCCGTGGCTGAAATCTGTCGACGCGAAGGACTCAATACCAACGTGTACTATCGCTGGAGTAAAGAGTTTCTGGAAGCAGGTAAAAAACGTCTGGCAGGTGATACAACCCGGGAAGCCACCGCTCCGGAAGTACAATCCATCAAGTCAGAAAATGAAGCTCTAAAGCAACTGGTGGCCGAGCTGAGCCTGGAGAATAGGGCATTAAAAAAAAGTCTTAAAGCCGATGACTAATCCCTATCATCACATGACTCAGTCCGAGAAAATGGAAATCATTACATTAGTTGAGCAGTCAAGCGTCAGTGTGAAAGCAACCTTGCAGGAGTTAGGTATTAATCGATCCACCTTTTATCAATGGTATAAATGCTATCTGAATGATGGCTACGATGGGTTGGCTAATCAACCTTACCAACGTACGAGTAGTTGGAACCAATTGCCACCTGCTGAAAAAAGTCGGATTGTTGAGTTAGCTCTGGAACGACCAGATCTTTCCAGTCGAGAATTAGCGTGCTATATCGTTGACAATGAGGGGTGGTTTGTGTCGGAGTCCACGGTCTACCGCATTCTGAAAAGCCGGGGTTTGGTGACTACTCCTGCTTACCGATTAATGGAAGCTGCCGATCACTTCTATAATCCCACTACTGCGCCGAATCAACTTTGGCAGACGGATTTTACTTATTTTAAGATTAAACAGTGGGGCTGGTACTATCTCTCGACAGTGTTAGATGACTACTCGCGTTATATCCTGGCCTGGGAACTATGTGCGGGTATGCAGGCGGTGGATGTAGAGCGAACGGTTCAAGCGGCTCTGCAAGCCAGCAGTTTGAGTACGGGTCAGCGGCCTCGTATTTTGTCGGACAATGGATCAGCTTACGTATCTCGATATTTAAAGCAATATTTGAAAGGGGAAGGCATTGATCACATCCGATGTGCTCCGTATCATCCAATGACCCAGGGTAAAATTGAACGCTATCATCGGTCCATGAAAAACGTGTTGTTATTAGAGCACTATTTCAGCCCCGATGAACTGAGCAGTCGCCTGTCTGAGTGGGTAACCTATTATAACCACCAACGATATCATGAATCACTAGAAAACGTAAGGCCAGCGGATGCGTACTGGGGCTTACAAGATCAGATTTTGGCTCAGCGGCAAAAAATCAAGCATGTGTCAATGCTTAAACGCCGGAAAAACCATATCTTTCAACAAGTCCAAAGAGGTTAAAACCTTCTCTTCTCTTTTCATCCGCAGCTGTCCACTTTTAGCTGACGACATACAGTATAGCAAATAGTTCATTTAGCTGGTGGGGAGCCTGGCTGAATCAAAATCCAGACAAAATTGTCATTGCGCCTAAGCAATGGTTTAAGATTATAACGCCCAAAAAGAAGCCTCTGATTTATTGCCAAAATCATGGATAAAATTATAGCGCCAAAAGTTAGTGTGTTGATGCCAGTCTATAATGTAGAGAAGTATGTTGCAGAGGCAATTGAAAGCATCTTGACTCAAACATTTACGGATTTTGAGTTTATAATTATTAACGATGGCAGCACTGATAGAAGTGAGGAAATAATATTAAGTTTTAATGATTCTAAAATAAAATATTTAAAAAATGCGCACAACCTAGGTCTTGTTGAAACATTAAATTTTGGTATCAAAATAGCACTGGGGGTATACATTGCCCGCATGGATGCCGACGACATTAGTTTTCCTGAAAGATTGAGTAATCAGGTAGTCTTTATGGATCAAAATCCGAAAATTGGAGCTATGGGCTCTGCCTATGAAATCTTTGGTGATGTTACGAAAATTTATTATCCACCAACTGATCCTATCTTAGCTTATACCCATTTGTCATTCAACTCTGCCATTGGCCACCCAACAAGTATCATTAGGAAATCAGTACTTGACAAAAATAATATACACTACGAAAGCAAGTTTGAATATGCAGCAGACTATGCGTTTTGGATAAGAATAAGCCAAGTTGCAAACATAACATCTACTAAAGAACCTTTGTTACACTATCGCTGGCACAAATCAAACATGAGCAATTCTGACCCGTCTGTAAATCGTGGGAAGTCTGCAGCAAGGGCTCTATGGTATGAATTACATTTAAATAGACCCGTTTCAAAACTTGAAAAAAAGTACTTATCACGTCAGCAGGTTGATTGGTCTGTTCAAATGGCAGGACAGGCATTATTAGATCAAACCATTAAATCAAATTTACGGCAAATCAACTCAGATTATTTTAGCCAACTAAATATTACGGAATGGGAAGTAATTACTATTAAAAATTTCGGAATTAAAGGACTTGTGTATTCTTTAAGGCAATTCTCATTTCGAAAAAGAAGTCGTGCAACATTCATTGGCTTGTTATCTATTTTTATCCAATCTAAGTTTCATAAATAGCTTCCCTAAAAATATTTTGAAAATTAATTTTGGTTTATTTATAAAATACTCCATATTATGAAAATAAAGGTAAGTGCAGTTATACCTTGCTATAATCAAGGAGTGTTTGTAGAAGAGTGTATTTTATCTTTACTAAATCAAACCTATAAAGTCGATGAAATTCTTGTCGTTGATGACGGTTCCTCGGAAGATATAACAGTTCAAATATTAAATAATCTGGTCTACCCTAATACAAAACTATATTTTCAAAAAAATGCTGGTCCATC
>JBGTIL010000103.1:0-15766 GCA_041745695.1 Chitinophagaceae bacterium
GAGTCAGTAAACTCAGGACAGCGACTCCGAAACTTGAAAAGATGCTACAAATAGTATCAGCTGCCGCCGCTTCTGTAAGCGTTTAACGTTGACAAAGTGTAAACGACCGCTGTCCTGAGTTTCCTAACTCAGGACTTTCCCCAAAGCCAGCTCTTCCGTGATCCAACAGCTCCCTGCAGACCTTAGTCCAATAGCATTCGGGCCTCAACCTCCATATAAATGTGTCGCTTATCGATGCAGAACCTAGTGCTGATGAGCGTGTCCTGAGTCAGTAAACTCAGGACAGCGACTCCGAAACTTGAAAAGATGCTACAAATAGTATCACCTGCCGCCGCTCCCGGCAAGCGCTGCTGCTGGCGCCCTTGCTGTGGCTATTGCGAGGGCACAAATCAATACCAAATAGGCTAACCCCGTCACAACTGCACGAACCCACTTGCCGAACAACGGTCTGATCCGTCTCTCTGCCCTTGCCGTACCTCTCTAAAAAAATATTTACTTCAACTAAAAAAATAGTTGAATAACTAAATAATTAGTTATAGCTTAGTGCTATGAGCATCCCGAAAACACTGACACGTGCAGAAGAACAAGTAATGCAGGCAGTTTGGCGCCTGGGTGAAGGTTTCATCCGCGATATCATGGACACACTGCCTCCACCGAAGCCTCATCAGAATACTGTCGCCACCATTCTGAAAATTCTTATCGACAAGGAGTTTGTATCTGTAAATATCATTGGCAGACAACATCAGTACTATCCGCTCATTAGCAAAGAAGCCTATTCAAAAGGCAGCATGAAAACCCTGGTGAAAAGTTACTTCGGTGGTTCATTCAGTGAAGCCGTATCCTTCATGGTTAAAGAAAACAACATCACGCTCGCTGACCTGGAAATCCTTTTGCAAGAACTAAAAAAAGCGCCTAAATGATACCTGCCGGCATTTATCTACTAAAAGTAATTTTGTGTTCCGCACTATTAACCGGTTATTATTTTCTGGCACTGCGCAACAAAGCCTTCCACCAGTGGAATCGTTTCTTCCTGCTGGCAACTGTGGTACTTTCCCTGGTGTTGCCCCTTATGCAGTTTACTATATTTCATACCACCGAGGAAGTAGACCAGGGCGCCATTAAGTTACTGAACGTAGTCGGAGGTGCAGGTGAAGCTGACGTGATAGTAACCAGCGCAGCCCGATTCAACTTCCTTTACTTCGTTCCTTATTTATACACCTGCTGTTCGCTTGTACTTCTTGCAACGCTTGCTACCAATCTCTTAAAGATTGCGCGGATAGTTCGGCAGAATGAAACACAGGAAATACAAAACATTCTTTTCATTAATACAGAAGTGAAGGGCACGCCCTTTTCATTCTTCCGGTATATCTTCTGGAATAAGGGTATCGACATCAACAGTACTTCCGGTTCACAAATTTTTAAGCATGAACTCGTGCATGTACGCGAATGGCATACCCTCGACAAAATGATCATGCAGGTGGTGCTGGTGTTTCTCTGGTGCAATCCCCTCTTCTGGCTGATCAGGCACGAGTTGCAAATGATCCACGAGTTTATTGCTGACAAGAAAGCGGTGCAGCAGCAGAACGTAGCGCAATTGGCTGCTTTAATCCTTACAACGGTATATCCAAAACATTTCTCTCATGTCATCAATCCCTTTTTTCATCAAACCATTAAAAGAAGACTATTTATGCTGACCCAGATTCATTCCCCGCGCATGAGCTATGCAAGCCGCCTGTTTGTGCTGCCACTTCTCGCAGTTGCTGTACTTGCCTTTTCTGTAAAAACAAAAACCATTGCAGCACCTGGGGTGACCGCCCAGTCGACCAAAAAAATAACGGTGGTAGTAGATGCAGGCCACGGTGGAACGGACGGCGGAGCATGGAGTGCAAACCTTTATGAGAAAGGACTGACGCTCGCTATCGCACAAGAAATTAAAGCTTTGAACGAAAATAAAAATATCGATATCATTTTAACCAGGAGCGATGACGCGACTGTGACCTTGCAAAACAGGGTAGACCTGCTTCAAAAGCAGCACGCAGACCTCCTGCTTTCAATTCATGTAAATACCACAGATGCAACTGCTACTGCAATCGAAAACAAGCCAACACCACAATCAAGCGGCTTCGAGATTTTGATACAGCAGGAAGGCTCTGTGCACGGCAGCCAAAGCAGGCTCCTCGGTTCCGCCCTTGTGCAGTCTATCAGCAGTATTTACAAAACCAGTAATGTATTGAACCAGGCACTCAGGGTTTATCTTTTGAAGCAAATGGTTTGTCCGGCAGTGCTTATTGAGTGCGGCAATCTAACAGATGAAGCCGATAGAACTTTTATTGCGCAACCACAAAATCAAAAAGCAATCGCTAAAAGAATTCTGGCAGGGGTGGAAAGGTTCCTCGCTGCCCAGGCAAATGCTGCAACACAAGGTGCAGGTGGTGCTTCGCTCTCAGAGAACCAGGACGATCCTGCCAGGAATGTAAAAGAAGTGCTAGCCGTTGGTGCTGACCCCGATGCGGTTAAAGAAGCAATTTTTGCTGCCCAAAACGGTCAAGAAGTTGCAAGAGGTAGTGTGGGGTTGAATGCCAAAGTAGCTAAACAAAAAGCTGATACAGCAGGACCTGTAGTATTTGTGGATGGAGTTATCTATAAAGGCAATACAAATACGCTGGATCCCAACACTATACTCACAGTTAACGTGTGGAAAGGCGACAGTGCCAGGGTAAAATATGGCGCCCTGGGAGCTAACGGAATTATCGAGATCACTACCCGAAAATCCATTCAGATTAAAAAGCCACTAGCATTCCTGGATGGCAAACTGTACGAGGGCGATGTCAACAAACTCGATCCTAATAGTATTCACAGCATCAGTGTACTGAAAGATGAGAGCGCCCGGGCAAAGTATGGCGCTGCCGGTGCCAACGGTGTAATTGAGATTACTTCACGAAAGCCAGGCGATCAGGGCAAGCCCACAAGCCGGGTAAATATATTGAACGATAACCAGTCTAATGAACCAACCTTTACCAAAGTGCAGCAGGAACCTGAGTTCATAGGAGGACTTGCTGAATGGCGAAATTTCCTGGCTAAAAATCTCAATGGAGAGATCGCTGCGACAAACAGCGCACCGAAAGGTACATTTACCGTAGTGATTCAATTTATCGTTGAAAAAGACGGCTCCATCAGCGATGTAAAATCATTGACCAGCCATGGATTCGGGATGGAGAAAGAAGCTATGCGTGTAATCGAATCAACACCGAAATGGACGCCCGCTAAGCAAAACAAAAATGTAGTTCGTGCTTATAAAAAACAACCAATTACGTTTATCGTGTCGTAATTTTTAGGGCGCACAAACTTGACTTCGAATTTGTATTTTGTCCGACTTACCGGTAGTACTTCTTTGTGGTCAGTTCGCCATGGTACCAAAAAGTTCTTCCACTTTTTGCTTCCGGTAAGTAAAGATTTTATTGAGTTGTTTTTTTACGATAGGCATTCCCAGGGCACCGATCGGACCAAAAGGCACTTTATAATGAACGATGTCGGTCATCTCCACGCCGCCGTCTATTGACTTAAAATGGTGCTCATGGTGCCACAACGCATAGGGTCCCTTCTTCTGCTCGTCAACAAAGAGCTTATATCTTTCTACATGACCAATCTCCGTCATCCAGAAGAGCGGAATGCCTAACAGGGGCTTAACAGTATAAGTAATGATTTGCCCTGCATATATCTCCTCATCCCCTCGCGAAGATGTAATCTTAAAACTAAGGTCTTTAGGCGTGATAACTGCCAGATTTTTCGGACTTGAAAAAAAATCCCAGGCTTTCTCTACCGTGATCGGCAACTTTTGCACTTGCCGGATATACTGAATACTCATACCGTTGAATTGAAACAAACAACAAGCAGATTACCCGTTTGTTCAAATCCGAAGTCTTGGATGGAACCCTTTGTGTCTGGCTGCTAGAAACCAGGGTTGTCGGCAGTGGGTCCATAGGAATGAGGAAGAGGAATCTACAGCAAACGCAGTTAAAACCCAGCTGCGCTCGGTGCTGTATTGTCTGTATTGTCTGTATTGTGTGGACTATCATATGGCGAATCACTTCATACTTCATCATTACGCCCAACACCTGTTCTCCCATGCGCATGGTCCAGGTGGGTTTAGGATCGACTTCGCAGGCAGCAGCTACTGCGGCTGAAGCCTCCTGGTAAGCAGACTAAAAGTCTGAAGCAAATCCTTTGCATTATTTATTTCAACTGGGCCTAAGGCTGCGCGGCGAAGTGGCGACAATCAGTTTCTAAACACACTTTTACCAGGAAAAATTCTTTTTTAGCAACTGGGGCAAGCAACGGATTGATGGACACAAGGAAGTTATACTGGCAGTAACCGGCCAGCTGTGGTTATAAATAACAAAAATCCTTTGCTCTTTCGAACAAAGGATTAATGCTGAATGCGCCTGCGGGTTAAGGCATTACACGTCGTTGTCTGTGCCCTTCGGCTCAAGGTCTTCATTCGGATCCACGAATCCTTTTAACTCAGTTAAATTGGGATCAGTTTGTTCCTGTTTGACCTCCTGGGGAGACCTTTCTTTATCCTCACTCCGCTCTTTAGCAGGAGTGTCTCTTGGATCGGGAAATACATTCATATACTAATTTTTAATAAGTCTTAGATACCTCTTCTGCCACCAACCAGTTTTACAAGAAGAAGTATAACAGCAATAACAAGAAGAATGTGAATCAGGTTTCCACCCACATTAAAGGCAAATAAACCCAACAGCCATCCAATTATGAGGATAACGACAAGCACATATAAAATGTTTCCCATTGTAAAGAATTTAGAAGTGAAAAAAAAGGTCGATTATTAGTGGTTAGCTAACAGTGTTGCGTACATTTCTTTCTGCTGAAGTAAAGCCATTCTTTGCCTTACCCAAAGCATCGTCTGCTTTTTGTTTCAGGTCGTCAATTGTGTCTGAAAATTTCTCAGGATCGTTCAGGTAGTATACCACTCCTGCAACGGCTGCACAAACAAGCGCGCCAAGTACTATCTTTTTCATGTTTAAAAGTTTAAACAGTGCACACAATAGCTGTGCCAGCCCCTAATACATTCCTTTTGAACTCAGTTTAGCTTTAAAAACAGGTGAGGCAACCTTGCCAGGCAGGCGAGAACCAGGTTGAAACCGCTTTCTAAAAATCAGATTCCCCAGTTTAAAACAAAAAAAAGGCTTCACAAATGGAGTTCCATTTATGAAGCCTTTACAATGTATGAGCGTGATTAATAACGCCCGTCTTTTTTATCTTTTGCGCGACCAACGCCGTAACCAACACCCGCACCGATAACACCTCCCACTACACCACCAACAACGCGGTTTTTCTTATTCACTACAGCGCCCACAACAGCTCCACCTGCAGTACCTATCGCCGCACCTTTTGCTGCTTTACTCCATCCTTTTTTCTTCATTGCCGTATTTGAAGACTGTGAGTTCATTGTCCCGTTATTGTTAGCTACAGAACGATTGCTCCTGCCAGAAGTGCTCGAAGCTCTCCGTGTGGGAGCCGCAGAACGAACCGCATTCTGTGCAACCGGAATGGCTGCTACCTGGGATTGATTATATGATTCAGCGTCAGATAATTCGTTTTGAGCCTTCCAGTTTTGAAAAGCAGACAGACCTGCAGTGTCAGCAGTTTTTCTTATCGAATCCTGGTAAGCAGCAATAATTGCGGCTTTTTCTGCACTCGTGTCCTTGTTTGTGTTACAAGCAGCCATTATCGCAGCTACGGTAACAATTGATAAGATCTTTTTCATGGTTCAAAATTTTTAAAGAGTATAAATTATGTCATGTCTAACGGTCTTTTGCCAACACCATGCCAAGCAATGGAGGCAACTGTTAAAGGCATTTATCTGTCATTTGGTTAACAATTTTTTTCTTTGTTGAACTTGCCGAAACGTTGTCAATAGTGATTATTAGCACAGCGAACGAACACATTTACGTTTTTGTAATCCGATCGAAAACTTTGTTGCCTTTCTAACAATACTGTATAGCCGAAAACCTTTAAAGCTTTGGTTGAACAGCGTTCTAATTCCAATTCTTTGAAAACACTTTTTGCAGAAGTGGTGTTGTTCTTGCTGCCGACTGGGCTCTCACCTCGCGCTCCTTTTCGGCAATTTTCCGAAACATTGCCTCGCTTACTGCACCGGCCATTAGCGTTGCCAGATCCAGGTTGAGCCGGTTACCGGAGAGCCCCTTTACTGGTTTGATGATATTGTTCCATTGTTCTGTAAGCTTGTACTCGTCAATGGCTGATTGCATGATTGGAATAACAGACCTCCGCACACTGTCGCCAACTGAACTTCTCAAATAGTCTGTTGCCAGAGTGCCGCCTCCTTTGATGATCCGCATAGCATCTGTCACCGGCATTTTAGAAATGCCATTTACAAAAATGGGAACCGAAGCAGTGGCTGTTTTTTCTGCGGCTGCACCCAGGGTGGTGGTAAACCTGTCTATTTCGCCAGTCAGCCCTAACTGATTCAGTGTATTCAGTGCTTTTTTGATGGGTTCAGGGAACAGCGTAGTCAGTATCATTTCCTTGCTGAAAGCGCCGGTTAAAGAGCCATTTCTGGCACCCAGTTCCAGTAACTGGCGTACAGCGTCGGCAGCATCACGTTCATTCAAACGATAGCCTGCAAAACGACCACTGGTGCATGCAAATGAGAATGGTAGTAGAAAAGCGAGAAGCAGTGGTAAAGCGATCTTTTTCATAGTGGTTATTTTTTGTACCTGGTATTTCAGTGCAGAGGGAAGACAGGGCTGTGCCATGGAAGTTAAATACCCCGCTGTTAAAAAAGCGCTAAGGGCTGGCTGCTGATAAAGCGGAGACTGCGAAAAGGTGCTGTAAAGCACTATACTGAGTAATGGAGCTTGTTTCCTCTCCCTGTCTGTTGCGTAGCTATTATCAGCTGCGCATGCTTGTTTTGAAGGCCAACTAACGTCGGTGTTACAGAACTATGTCTGATTCCCTTATAACAGAAGCGACGCAAATTTGTGAGGATGCGGGAGCGCAGTTGATACGTTGTGTAAAACACTGTCCCTGGCTCACGGTTCCATCTGCTTTTAGTATAGCCTACGGATACCGCTGTCCTAACCAAATTGAAAGAAGGTACTTCCAATGGGATAGTTTGTTACCAGTAGCAAAGCATGCATTCTTCTTTGTACTTTTCAGAGGGTGTAGCAAATTCGTTGGTAAAGTAATACATTGTATCAGCATTAAATTATAGCATTATGACAACCCCACGTCGCTTGTTTGATTGCCTCGAACTTTTGATGAAAGACAGTCCTGACCTTGTTTTGCTCAGTGCAAAAGAGGGAGGACAGTGGAGAAAATACACGGTCCGAGAAGTATCTGTCCTGGTGGAGAAACTCTGTGCCGGGCTGCTGTCGCTGGGTATTTCGCCGCGGGATATGTCTGTAGAGAAGCGCGATAAGGTAGCTATCATAGCAAAAAACCGTCCGGAGTGGGTATTACTCGATCTTGCCGTGCAAAAGATAGGCGCTGTACTGGTACCCGTATATCCTACGGTGCATGTCAACGACATGCAATATGTTTTTAACGATGCTGAAGTAAAATACGTTTTTGTAAACGATGAAGAGTTGTTTCACAAGGTGCAAAGCATCCGTACGGGTGTAAGCTCCATCCAGGATGTTTTTAGCTTCGATCATGTATCGGGGTGCAGACACTGGAAAGAGATTCTTGAGCGGGGAAAGCAGGAACATTTTCAAAAGATTGAAACGCTGGCCGCCGCCATCACTGAGGAAGACCTGTTTACCATCATTTATACTTCAGGCACAACGGGTACGCCGAAAGGAGTCATGCTTTCACACAGAAATATCCTTTCCAACGTAATGGCCTCCATGCCTTGTTTTCCGCCCGGCAAAAACCTGATTGCACTTAGCTTTCTGCCGCTGAATCACATCTTCGAACGCATGGTAACTTACCTGTATTTGTTCAACAGCACGTCAATCTACTATGCGGAAAGCCTGGAAACCATTGGTGACAATTTAAAGGAAGTGCGTCCACACCTGTTTACTACTGTTCCCCGCTTGTTGGAAAAAGTATATGAAAAGATTATGGCGAAGGGGCATGAGTTGGAAGGTACCAAGAAGAAATTGTTTTTCTGGGCACATAGTCTTGCCGAAAAATTTGAGCTCCATCAAAGCGGAGGTATAATGTACAAGATGCAGCTCGCACTTGCCAACAAAATCATTTTCAATAAATGGCGTGAAGCGCTGGGTAACAATTTAAAATGCATCGTTTCCGGTGGTGCAGCCTGCCAGGTGCGCCTGATCAGGATTTTCACTGCTGCGGGTATTCCTATCATGGAAGGCTATGGCTTAACTGAAACCTCGCCTGTGATTGCAGTCAACAGCTTTGGAGTAGCCGGACGAATGTTTGGTACCGTTGGTGCTGTACTACCTAACGTTTCTGTGAAGATTGCCGAAGACGGTGAGATTCTGTGTAAGGGGCCGAACGTGATGATGGGCTATTACAAACGAAACGACCTGACGGAAGCAGAAATAAAAGAAGGTTGGTTTCATACCGGCGACATCGGGCAGATGATTGATGACAAATTTCTCAAGATCACCGATCGCAAAAAAGAACTGTTCAAAACAAGCGGCGGCAAGTATGTGGCACCCCTGCCTATAGAAAATAAATTAAAGGAATCGCCCTACATCGAGCAGATACTGGTGCTGGGCTCGGGACAGAAGTTTGTAGGCGCTTTGATCATCCCCTCTTTCCCTAACCTGCGGATCTGGTGCCGGAACCAAGGCATAGTTGATCAGCCTGAAGACAAGCTAATTGTGCATCCTGCAGTATTGGAACTATACCGCGATCTCATTGAAAGCTTCAATAAATACTTTAGCCAGGTAGAGCAGATAAAACGGTTTGAATTATTGCCTGTTGACTGGAGTGTGAATACGGGTGAGCTAACGCCGAAGCTCTCTTTGAAAAGAAAAGTGATCCTAGAAAAGTACAACGATGCAGTAACAAGAATTTACCGGTAGCAGCACCTAAGTCCCTCAGGACTGTCCGGGCTGAGTTCCGGAACCTTTATCGTTACTTCGTTCAGTGGAGGGAGACTCGGGTACGTCACTGATTTCTTTGTGAAACGTATTAGGCTCCTGGTCAGTGTACTCGGGCTGATTCTGAAGTTGTGTATCTGTCTCTGTAGGCTTCGGATAAGATTCAGGGCGATCGCCGCCGGTACTATTGCTCATTGTTTTCTATTAAAATTTAAATAATAATCATTTCGCCTGGGACGGTCCCAAAGCGAAATGATTTTTTGAGTTTGTTTGCAGTTTACATACCGCCAGCGCCGCGATTGCTATCACCGCCCGGTTGTGAACTGATCGGACCGCCTGCATCGCCTGTAGTCCAGTCATCTTGCTGTGAAGAAGAACCATAGTCTGAACCAGACTGCATGCCGCCAGAGCGATCGTTTTGCGAACCGCCCTGCGTATTGCCCATTCCCTGATTTTGACCACCCATACTACCGGATGAACCGCGATCCTGGTTGCCTCCCTGAGACCCCATACCAGAATCACCACCCTGTCCGCCCATGCCCCGCTCGCCGGCTTGCATGTTACCCAAATCGGAATCCATGTCTTGATTCATATCCTGCTGCGTTCCGCCCTGACCACTGGTTGGCTGGCTTTGATTGCCGGCTTGCTGTCCCTGTCCGCCCTGTTGCTGGCTTTGACCGCCTAATCCCTGTGCATTAGAAGGATCCTGGTTCATTCTGCTTTGATCCTGATTACCCTGATTTTGAGTGTCCATAAATGTGTTTTTTAAATAGTCAAACAATTGTTGTTAAGAGTAGATTGGCTACTAAAAACATTGTGCCCGGGAAGACGTACTGAGAAACCCCAGCGATGGCTGCTGATCTTTCCTGACGTGCCTGCGAGGGCGGTGTTGATTGTAGAAGGATTTGGACATCCAAGTACAGAAAATATGGGGCTCAGAAGCCCTGGGAGCAGCTCAAAGAATGTGACACTAAAGAGAGCAGCTAAGAGTATAGTTGAGGAATGCATTAATGGTGACAAACCATTCTGCGATGAGCTACCAGTGGGTGAAACAGGAAGTACCTGCACTGAAGAAAGAGAGCGGTAGAAGCTGAAGGAAGAGTGACAAAAGAGACACTTGCCCCGGCCTGTGTTAAGGGCAAATGTCCTCTTTGATATGCTATTAAGAAAGCGTGGCTTGTGAAGAGATCGCCGTATTCAATAGTTTAGAAATGGGGCATTCCTTTTCTGCTTTTGTAACACAGGCTTTCCACTTGGCTTCGTCGATACCGGGCACTGTGCCGTTCACGGTAAGATGCGATTTGGTGATAGCACCATTTTCAAAGGTGATGTCACATTTAGTTTCCAGTTTGTCGGCAGTGAAACCTGCTTCATTCAGTTCGAAACTCAGCTTCATAGTAAAACAGCCCGCGTGTGCAGCCGCAACCAGCTCTTCCGGGTTGGTGCCTTTTCCCTCTGCAAAACGGGTATTAAATGAGTACTGTGTTTTGTCTAATATGCCACTCTGCGTGGTTAGATTTCCTGAGCCTTCTTTTCCTGTTCCGTTCCACACGGCTGTTGCATTACGTACCATAATTATTTATTTTAAGGAAGCAAAGTTAGTTATGTTCCATGCTTCAGAAACAGGGAACGAACACAACCGCGGATGCCACCGTCGAAACATTTGCAGAAAAATACTGTGCTGCTGTCGTAGTAACACGGTTGTTTAGTACCACCAGTTTGTTCAACTTGCCTTATCTTTTCATTAAAACCAAACTAACATATGAGCCATTTTATTACACTCCAGGCTGCTAAAGACATGACCACCGCTTTTCGCGCCGCCAAAGAAACTGTCGTGAAAGATGAATACAGGGGGAGGAATATCCTGCCTGTTTGTGAAACTTACGCCCGCAGCGCTTTTGATGCTTTGCTTAGTCACCCCGACTGCACGGGAATAAGGCTCTACAGC
Source organism: Chitinophagaceae bacterium (assembly GCA_041745695.1). GTDB lineage: Bacteria > Bacteroidota > Bacteroidia > Chitinophagales > Chitinophagaceae > Flavisolibacter. Next base: position 11,011 of record JBGTIL010000103.1, read on the forward strand.
AGCATGGATGCGTCTTTGATGCTGCATACCATAGCCGTTGGCGTAAATATTAGAAACGAAGACATCCTGCCTTCGGCAGTCTCGGGCCGCCTGGAGAATGATATCGTAGAAAATTCAATGCGCTGTCCTGAAGAATGCCCACCTGCCTCGCCGCTTAACATTTAAGGCTGATTATGCTTTTGTTGAACAGCTTTTCAGCTTATTCCATTGCCTTAGGTGTGATCATCGGATGGCTAAGAATTAACAGGGTGAGGCCTGCCTTCCTGCCCTTCCTGTTCTTGCTTACACTGGGACTTTGTAACGAATTGCTCAGTAGGCTTTTGATCAAGCAAGGTTCCTCTAATGCGATCAATTCAAACATTTATTCTCTGGTTGAAGCCCTGTTGCTGCTTGTACAGTTTAAACGATGGGGCCTGTCACGCCGCGCGCCCAAATTTTTTTATCTCGTTGGCATTTTATATATCGTGGTGTGGTGCACGGAAACCATTATTTACTTCCGGCCAGGTAAGTTCAGTTCTTTCTTCAATGCCACCTACGCCTTCTGTACCGTATTGATGAGCATCAGCTTAATTAATTTGCTGATGGGCAACGACCAGGGGCGCCTGCTAAAAAATCCGATTTTTATTTTCTGCACCGGGATGGTTATTTATTATACTTACGTGGTGGTGATTGAGCTCTTTTACCTCTACGGATTGGGTAGCAGTAAAGAATTTCGCAGAAACCTGTATTATGTTCATACTTACGTTAATTTACTGTCGAATTTAATTTACGCAGCCGCCTTTTTATGGATTCCCAGGAAACGAGAATTTATACAACTATAATCATCATTGCCGTTGTTCTCGGCATCATCATTTTTTACTTCATCACATCCGTTATCAGGCAACAAAGAAAAAACCTGGAACTTCAGAAACAAAGTGTCCAATTGCAGATCACAGCTCTCGAAAAAGACAGGGCTCGCATAGCTTCTGATCTGCATGACGAGTTAGGACCGATGCTTTCAGCAGTAAAAATGAAGATCAACAGTTTTGAACTAACAGACGAAGACGACACCATCGAGATAGAAAAAACGAACACACACATTGATGAAATGCTGCAGCGCATGCGGCAGATATCGTTCAACCTGATGCCTAATACCCTTTTGAGAAAAGGACTGGTAATGGCCGTAGGCGAGTTTGTTGATTATATAGCGAAAAGCAATGCCCTTGGTATAGAGTTTACCGCGGGTGGCCCGATCGTACTTACTGAAGATAAAACGATCAATACGTACAGGATAGTGCAGGAGATCATTCATAACACCATCAAGCATGCAAAGGCAACCCGGCTTGTATTGCAGTTGACGCTGGAAGGGCAAAAACTTATACTCAAAACTGCCGATAATGGGATCGGTTTCGATCAGCACAAGGACGCAGCAGACCGTCACGGTATAGGGATGAGAAACCTGCTAAGCCGGACAGAGATGATGCAGGGAAAAATGTTTTTAGAAACGAAAAAGGGGAAAGGCACGGCCTACACTTTTGAAATACCTGTTTAATGGAAAAAAATAAGGTATTGCGTGTAATAAGAGTAGTGCTCGCCGATGACCACGAAATATTCAGGGACGGGTTCAGGGTGATGCTGAAAAAACAGCCGGGCATTGAACTGGTAGGGGAAGCAGGTAACGGGCAGGAGCTGATTGAAACAGTGAGGAGATTACAACCCGACCTTGTGGTTACTGATATTAAAATGCCTGTCCTGGATGGTATTGAAGCAACCAAACAATTGATCAGCGAGCATCCCGGGATGGGTGTCATAGCCCTTTCGATGTTTGATGAAGAAACCCTGATCATGGATATGCTTGAAGCAGGCGCCCGGGGTTACCTCCTGAAAAACGCAAACAAAAAAGAAGTGTTCGATGCTATCGAATCGGTGCACCGGGGCAATAATTACTACTGCAACCAGACCTCAGCCAAGCTGCTGAACCTACTGTCGAAAACCACCGGAAACAGCAGCAGATCGAAAGAAAAGAAAATTACATTCAGCCCAAAAGAACTCCAGATCATCGAGCTGATCTGCAAAGAAAGTTCGAACAAAGAAATAGCAGAACACATTAACCTCACGATACGAACCGTGGAAAAATACCGGGAACGTATACACGAAAAAACCGGAGCCAAGAACGTGGTGGGTGTTGTTGTATACGCCATCAAAAATGGGCTACATCAATTATAAGATCGCATTAGCGCTTTTCGCGTCGGAAGCCAGTTTTAGAGAGAACTATTGCGTTGTCTATAAAGAACAGGTTGTAATTCGATTTATCAGACCCATCATGCGGGACGGCGCTGACAGCAGCAAACCGTCACATGTACGGTTCAACCTACAGGCATGCTCCGGCCGCCGACACAAGCTGCGTTAGAAATAAAGCTCGCTTCCCGATTCAATTTCGATGGTGGCTACCAGTGTATTGTCGTTGTAGATCAGCACCTCAGAGTAAGGGCAGTATTCATTGCTCACCACTTCCGAATAATAAATTTCTTCTGTCTGGAGGTGTGAACCCTGCCCTACCAATTCGAGGCGTAGTTCAGACGGCTGGGGCTGCTGGTTTCTTTTGAGCAGCACTGGCTGGTTTCCTTTATTCACGAAAACTTCACCCACTACATAAAGCATTGTTTTCGACCTGGAGCCTATCACCTGCTGATCGATCCAGGCCTCCCAAAGATCGATGCCTTTGGTTTGTATAATTTTATTGATGGATACCATACTAACAAGGTAAACCCGTACCAAATAAAAAACTATACGGTTACTACGACAAAAAACTGTCGTAGTAACACGGTTGTTCAGTCAATTAATATACCTGTTATTTGCTTCTTTACACCGACGCAACCAAAACTAATCTGCTTACTTTAACGATACAGCGCACGGTGATTATAACAACAAGTGCCTCCTTTTCAGGAGGCATTTCGTTTTAAAGACCACGAGGCATGCTGCTTCACTCGCCTGACTCAGAGAGAGCAGATGGCGCATAGTCTACTTTTTTACCCGCCATCAGCCTCCGGTCGCGCAGTACTTTTTCCCAGTACTTCTTATGCACGTAAAGCATACCGAAGCTTTCGCCCTTTTCCTTGTTCAGATGTTTATGGTGCATCTTGTGCCCCCACTTTACTGCCCGAACGTAGGTATTCTTGCTTCTTGTAAACCACTTGAATCGCTGGTGAATGATTACATCGTGCACAACAAAATAGGCAGCACCATAAGCCATGATACCAAACCCTATTGCCTGCATCCACCACACAGACTGCGTAGTACCAAAAAGGATCAGGAGCATACTGGGTACCGCAAACATCACAAAGAACCAGTCATTTTTTTCAAAAAAACCCGGTTCCTTCTGATGGTGGTCGCGATGGAGATGCCATAAAAAGCCATGCATTACATAGCGGTGTGTAAGCCAGCTGATGCCTTCCATTGCCAGGAAGGTTCCTGTCAGCACCAATATAAAATAGACTGCTGTCATGATTCACTGTTTTAGTTTACGGTACCGTAACGCTTTCTCCACCAGTCCTGTATCTGCGGAAACGCTATCCGGAACCATGATGTAAAATTAGCTGGTTGCTTTTGAATGCTTGCTTCCAGCTCGGTCATACTCATGTAGGCGATATCGTCTACCTCCTGTTCGTTTAGGCCCATCTCACCTTCGTATTCACCACAAAACACGTGGTCGTATTCATGTTCAATCAGGTTGTTCTCTACCTCGGCCCTGTAAGTGAATGCAAACACTTTTTCAAGGGGAGTGCCAAAACCCAGTTCTTCATAAAGTCGTCTTGCGGCGGCTGCTTTCACGCCTTCTTCAGGATAGGGATGACTGCAACAGGCATTGCTCCACAAGCCACCACCATGGTATTTTTTCTGAGCCCTTTTTTGCAGGAGCATGCGTCCGCTATTATTAAAAATGAAGACACTGAACGCCCTGTGAAGCACACCCCGGCGGTGAGCTTCCATTTTGTCCATGGTGCCTGTTGGCTCGTCATTTTCTGTAACCAGTATTACTTCCTGTGCTGTCATAGTTTTAAATGAGTCGGAGACCGTTTTTAACGCTTGCCCGTACAACAATGTAGGCCTTGTGGTAATTGGCGATGCGGATACGTTTGTGCAGAATAAGTGCGGGCTGGGTGCTTTTTATCTTTGAAAAAAGAGAATAATAATATTTGTAGGCAACGTATACGCCGAACCTGGCTTTGATGGGTAGTTGTAAAATGCCTTCGTAAGCCTCCCGGAAGTCGCGCTCAATGTCTTCTTCGATCTGCAGTTTGTCGCCGGCAGTGAAGTTGTGGAAATTACAGTCGGGAAAATACATGCGCGACAGGTGGGTGAAGTCGTCTTTTATGTCGCGTAAAAAATTTACTTTTTGAAAAGCCGCACCCAGTGCCCGCGCCGACTGACGCAGCTCATCATACCTGACCTGCGCGCCGTCGCAGAAAATATAAAGGCACATGAGCCCAACCACTTCTGCAGAGCCATAGATATATTCTTCGTAACCCTGGCGGTCGTATTTGTTTTGCGTAAGGTCTGACTCCATGCTCCTGAAAAACGCATGGATCAATTCGTGGTCGATGCGGTATTTATTAACGGTTCGCTGAAAAGCATTCAGGAGTGGATTTAAGCTGATGCCCCGCTCAATGGCGTCGAAGGTTTGTTCTTTGCACTGCTGCAGAAGGAGCGACTTATCATGACCGTGAAAGGTGTCTACAATTTCATCAGCAAGTCGCACAAAGCCATAGATATCAAA
>JBGTIL010000104.1:0-5444 GCA_041745695.1 Chitinophagaceae bacterium
TATATAAAAAAGGATTGGATTGCTTTTGCTAATTACCTATCACTCACTGAACCTGTAAACCGCACCCTCTTTTTTAACTGTCAGCCCTGTTGTCAACTCCAGTTCTTCGAATACCTTTTCGAGTGTTTGCTTTTCGAATTCTGCTGTGATGAGAATGATTTTATCACCCCTTTTGGTTGGAGCCTCAATGGCAATCCTGTAATACTGGCTCAGATCTTTTACTACTTGTTGTATCGGTGCGTTTTTGAAAGATAGCTTATGTGTTCTCCAGGCTAAATAATTTTTCTCCACTGAAAAACTCTTGTAAACATGACCAGCCATCAGCACGCCTTTTTCTCCAGGCAGCAATATGGCTTCCTTCAGCAGGTCTTTTCTGCTACTGAAATGTACCTTTCCTTCCGTCACTAAAACTTCTTGTATTGAATCCACGTCGCGCACCAGAAAAGCAGTTCCCAGATCTTTTATAACAGCCTCGGAAGTGATTACTACAAATGGTTTAGAATCATCATGGCGTATTTCAAAAAAGGCTTCTCCAGTGAGATTAACTCTTCGTTCTTTGCTACCGAAATTGTCAGGATAATTCAGTACACTTCCTTTTCTCAAGTAAATGGTTGAACCATCAGCTAAAGCAATTATTTCGTTTTTATCAGCTTTTAGCTCCTTCCATGCAATTTCAGGTGGAGACTTCTGATCAATCGAGAGAAATACTACAGTTAATGTCAATAAGAAAACAGCAGCAACAGCGATAGCTTTCTGTAGCGGGAACATTGAAATCACCCGACCTCTGTTTGAAACTGCGCCAACCTGTATTTGTCTGGCTACCTTTTGCCACCCGGCTTCTGTGTCGAATTGATGAAACAATTTCGATGAATCACTCCAAACCTGAAGCAGGGCGTCGTGATCTTCCTTATGAAAGATATCGTCCTTCAACCAGTCTTCTAAAGTCTGCAGATCTTCAGCAGAAGCCTCTTCCTTTAGCTTCCGGGCAATAATATGCTCAATATGTTTTTCCTTTCCTTCCATGGCTCATATATAAAACAGATGTTTTCACAAAACCCCTATTCATTCATCGAGAATAGTCATGATAGTGGCTGAATATGTTTTTCTCTAGCAAACGCACGTAAAACTTTCAGAGCCTTGCCGACCTGGTTTTCGACTGTTTTAACCGAAATACTTAATTGATCGGCGATCTCCTGGTAAGACAGCTTGCTGATGCGACTAAGTAAGAAAACTTCCCGGCATTTTGGCGGCAGCTGGTTGATAGCCTTTTTCAGCTGTTCTTTGTAATCAATTTCTACAGAATGCTCTTGCACACCTGAGTCTGGTATAGCAATTCCCTCATGACCAATAGACGAAATGAGTGGACTTCTTTTTTCTTTTGAAAGATGCGTGAGGCAGTTATTCCTTACTGAAGTAAACAGGTAAAAGCGGATGGTGGGAGTGGCAATCAAGTCTGGTCTTTTTTCCCAAATCTTGATGAAGAGGTCTTGAACGACATCTTCGCTGGCTTCAAAATCCTTTAAAAAAGAATGGGCATAGTTGCAGAGAGAATTGTAATGCTGCTTAAAAACAGCCTGAAACTGTTGATATAGTTGATCTGAACAAGGTAAGTTGTCTTGGGTTTTCAAAGGATTTCGATTGGCGTTACCCCACAACGTTAATTAATGTTAAAGGAAATTCATAATAATTCGCAATAATCTTTTTGAAGATCAGAGTGAGGGGTGTAACACAGTTATCATTAAAACACAAAGTAACGAGTATCTTTTCTTTGCCCGTTTCAAGCAACATTCAATAGAAGTACTGCAAGCACAAAAAGTAAAACAAGGTCAACTACCTGGACTTTGCGGAAATTCAGGCAATTCATCAGAACCTAATTTACATTTTCACATCCAAAATCTAGAATATATGAATTCAGCCACAGCAGTGAAATGTTACTTTGATAAAATACAGGTAAACGGACAAATCAAAACAGATTATTCGCCGATTTAAAGAGGTAAAGTAGGCAACGAGACAAAATAGTTAAAGGCAACAAAGAGGTTTGGCGCTATTGAGACAGGACGTCATTTGCTTCGACTGTAGCTCGCTATCAGCTTCGGTTTCAGCTGGACGTAATTTAGATTTTGTTCTGAAAATTCAACTTTTAAAAATTATTGGGCTTCAATTGTCGGCTGGCGTTTTCCAAATATCCCAACAACACGATTGCCTCGCTCTAACGATCTCAAAATATTATACGACTCAACCATGTAAATATAATAGACGCAAGGCGGGGCTAGAAAGTAAATACGAAGCCCTGGCAAGTGCCCGCAAACCAGTTTGTAGAGGGCCGCATCGGGGTTCCCTTTTTTCTTTGCCACCTTAATCATGCGCCATCTGTTCGAATTGTCGAATAACCAAATCTTCGGGGGGCGAACCTGTGGATAAAGGGTCAGTATGAATTACAACTGGTGTAAATTGCAAACACAGTGAACAGGGCATCTGAATAGCCACAAACCTTGTCGGCTCATGCTACAGTTACACAGTTGTCGGACGAGTTCAAACTTATTTAATCATGCGCTATTGTCTCTTTCTTTTCTGTTTTGCAATTTCAGCCAACGGAATTTCTCAACAAAATTCGGCAAATATTTTAGCTGAAACGCATCAAAAAAACCTCCCGAACATTGTTTTTATCCTTGCAGACGACATGGGCTACGGAGATATAAAAGCCTATAATCCGGCGTCAAAAATACCCACTCCTTTTATTGATCGGTTAGCACGGGAAGGCATGAAATTCACCGATGCCCATGCCCCGGGCTCGTGGTGTGTGCCCTCACGTTATGGCTTAATGACCGGTCAATATCCAATAAGAAAACAGATGGATGTAAAGAAGGGTGGATTAATAGGACCGGATCAAATAACCCTTGCTTCGTTGTTGAAGCGCAACGGATACCACACCGGTATGGTTGGAAAATGGCACTTGGGCTTTGATGGCGTGGGCGACTGGAATAAAGCAGACTACAGCAAACCTTTGCAGGGAGGCCCTGCAGATCATGGCTTTGATTATTTCTATGGCATGCATGCTTCAACCGATATTCCTCCTTATTTTTTTATTGAAAACAAACGGATAGTAAATGCACCAACGGATACTATCGCAGAAAATCAAAGCCCTGATGCTACCACCAAGATTTCAGGAGCGTTTTGGCGCAGTGGCAAAATTGCACCTGGATTTAAGCATGAGGAAGTGCTGCCAGGCTTTACTAAAAAAGCTATGTCTTTTATTGAAAGCCACGTGAATGAAAAAAAGCAGCCTTTCTTTTTGTATTTCGCACTAACAGGTCCGCATACTCCGTGGGTCGCTAACAAACAATTTAAAGGGAAAAGCAGGGTAGGAGAATATGGAGATTTTACAATGCAGGTGGATCATACCGTAGGAGAAATTCTAAAGACACTTGATAAGTTGGGCGTAAAAGATAATACGTTGATAATATTTACATCGGACAACGGACCTGTTTGGTATAAACAAGATATCCAAAAGTTTAATCACCGTGCAGCAGGCAACTACCGAGGCATGAAATTAGATGCTTATGAAGGTGCTCACCGTATGCCTTTCATAGCGCGGTGGCCCGCTAGAATAAAGCCTAATACTTCTTCTTCACAAATGCTTTGCTTTACCGATATGCTGGCCACTTTTGCGGCATTGACAGGTGAAAAACTTTTGCCAACGATCACCCGCGATAGCTATATTGCATTGCCCGGTCTATTGAAAAAAGGTGAGCCGATCCGCAAGGGCTTGATTGTAGAAGGTCATACGGTCAGAGAAGGAGATTGGAAATTGATTATTGGTAGCGGAACCGGAGTATTGCAGCGCGAGTGGGGTGGGGTAACGGCTCAACCTTTGGAGGGAGAATTGTATAATTTAAGAAAAGACCCTTTAGAAGCAACGAATGTATATGCTAAGTACCCAAAGAAAGTTGCAGAATTAAAGAAACGGATGGAACAATATAAACGGCAGTAACCGCCGGGAAAGCCTTCGGATGCAACCGATTATTATTATTCATAAAAACCTTGAAATTGTGTTAACCTGGTGCTTCCACTTTTCATACTTTCATTCTGGAAAAGAAATCAGTTTAAATTCTTATCAGGTAAATAAATACAATTGAAAATGAGCAAAAAAACTCTGGGGTCCGCATTTTTTTGCTTCCTGATCCCGGGGTTTTTATTCTCACAATCTATTGGCTCAGATGCACAGCATTCTAGACCAAACATTGTACTTATCATGGCCGATGATATGGGTTGGGGAGACATAGGTCAGAATGGCAATCCTTATAACATCAATACTTCGAATATAGAAAGGATTGCGAGGGAAGGGGCTCAGTTTGATCGTTTCTTCGTAAGCCCGCTTTGTGCTCCCACGAGAGCCAGTCTTTTAACCGGCCGCTATCATTTACGTACAGGCGTTGCTTCAGTTACAGGTGGCTTAGAAACTATGCGGACTGAAGAAGTGACTTTCGCAGAGGCTTTCAAGTCTTCAGGCTATGCTACAGGCATTTTTGGAAAATGGCACAACGGCGCTCACTTCCCTCAAGACCCGAACGGCCAGGGATTTGACGAATTTTTGGGATTTTGTGGCGGCCATTGGACGAACTACTTCAATACGCAATTACAGCATAACCAACAAATGGTGAAAACAAAGGGCTACATCACGGATGTACTAACAAATGCCGCCCTAAGCTTTATCGAAAAAAATCAGAAGAAGCAATTCTTGTGTTATATTCCTTACAATGCCCCGCATGGACCCTTTCAGGTAGAAGAAAAATATTTTAAAAAATTTAAATTAAAAGGGATAAACGATAAAGATGCAGCCATTTATGGAATGGTGGAAAACATGGACGAAAATATCGGCCGGGTGTTGAGAAAACTTACTGATCTGAATTTGAGAAACAATACAATTGTTATTTTTCTAACTGACAACGGGCCCAACTCGCAACGCTATAACGGCAGAATGAAAGGAACAAAAGGTTCTGTAGATGAAGGCGGAATAAGGGTTCCTTTCTACATTTCGTGGCCAGGAAAAATTAAGGCGAATACCGTCATAAAGCAACTGGCAGCAGCAATTGACATCTTTCCAACCTTGGCAGCGCTTAGTGGAATTTCGAGACCAAAAACGTTACCTCTTGACGGGGTAAGTCTGGCGCCTTTCTTACTAAATACCGGGGTTAACTTACCCGAAAGAAGTATTTATACACATGTAATGAATGGGATCAAGGACATAAAGCCGTTTCCAGGTTCCTTGCGAACAGACCGATACCGTTATGTAAGAGATAGTGCTCGGGGCTTATTGTATGATATGATAGCTGATCCAGGTCAGAAAATAGACATAGCAAATCAAAAACCAGATGTTGTTGCAGCTTTTGATAGCGGTTATAGTAAATGGTTTGCTGAAGTAACTGAGAAAAAAATATCGTCTG
>JBGTIL010000105.1:0-2399 GCA_041745695.1 Chitinophagaceae bacterium
AACAAAGACCACCTCGAGAAGGAAAACAAAGAATTGGAACAGAAGCAATCCAGAGGAATCAGACGGTAATTTTATGAAAGTAGTAGAAGACTTACAGAACAGTATTGACTCGTTACTTGCTAGCTTTCAAACGTTTACGCAAGATATAAAGAGGGTACTTGCCAGGCCTCCAGTCAACAAAATTGATTCAGCGGAGATAGCCGCAGCGGTAAAACCGATTTTCGATAATCACCTGGCCACCATGGAACGAATGACCGCCAGGCTGGAAGCTGTAGAAGCCAGAATCCCCAAAAAGCTAGAATACGGCCTGAACGAGAGTACAAAGATTCTGGTCTACTCAATGGGGGCAATGCTGCTGGTAGGGCTGTTTTTTGGGTATCTCTTTACCCCAGACATCAACGAGACAGCCAACAACCGCCAGGCCGCAGAACTGGCCAGGGCGCAACGGCAGATTCAGGAACAGCAAGCCTTCATCGACCACTTCCACGAGCTGCACCCCAGGGACGCGGCGAAGTACGACAGAGACAACGGGCGGTAGCCGTACTATTCAGGGGCGGGGCGATGCCTAAAAATCTCGGGGTTTGGGGCAGAGCCCCATTAGACCAAAAAATCCGCTTGAAAAAAGATGGTGTCTCCGACGTTTTTTTAGTTTCTGGGAGATACAGAAGAGTAATTATATTAACTAACTGATTTACAATTGCTTAAACAAAATCTATAGGAAGCAGCTTGTTTCCGGGATCCCGGAACCAGTGGTTCCTATAGATTTGGTAGATGATAGGAAGAAATAAATCCATGTATAGGAATATTTATTTCCGGGAATAGGAAGTATATTTGCCTGATAACAGGAACTATTTTAACATTATGGCACACGAAAAAGAGAGGACTAACTACAACACCGGAGAAGTAGAGACGGTAAATGATGAGTTCGTCCAATTGTACGTCGATAACCTTGATCTCATCATAGAAATGACTGGTGAGGATAAGGTAGCGGTACAGGTGTTTACTTGGATTTTAAAGCATATGGATAGAAGAAATGCTTTAGTAGTTAGCCAAGTTGCGCTTGCTGAGGCCTTCGGAATGACGGAGAGGAATATTAGATACAAAATAGCCTATCTCAAGGAAAAGAAGGCACTTGATATTTTGAAGTCAGGCAACACGAACATATACGCGGTAAATGCTCAAATTGCCTGGAAATCAGACGCTAACAACAAAAGGTACGCTTTATTCAATGCCGCAATTTATATATCTGAGTCAGAGCAAGGCAAACCATTATTTAATACTCAATTAGTGGGTCATGCTAATCCCAAGAAGCCTAAGAAATTTAGAACAAAAAAAAATGATAAGAGTAAAGTAGATATTTGATTATCACCTTACTACATATACATTAACGATAAATTGGCTAAACGGACTTTGGCTCTGCAGAGATGCAACCTTGGAAGGGATACGCCGACCCGCGTACTGATACAGTACGTTTTACCACCCGACCCCGAAGCTGTCTATAAGGCGGATACTTTGAGGGGTCGGGTTTTGTATTTTACCAACAATAAGGATTTGTTGTTGATAGATTTTTTTAAGGCATGCCCCCGCCCCTGATGTGGGACAAGATCGAAAGCGAAGGGTGTACCGTAATCTAATAAATAACTTTATCATAGTGGGTCTCCCTAGATCCACCATAACCTTCAGAATCCGGCCAAACTGCTCTCAAGGTGAACACGTAAGATTCTGTTCTGTCCTTATCTTTCGGATCCATGACGATCTTTATTCGCTCAGATTTGCCTGTAGCTTTGATACCTTCTACGTTTCCGTAAACCGGATAACTAGAAGGATCAAAAGAACCTTCAAAACTTGCAGGGTCAGTTTTACTAATATGCTGTAAAATACTCCGCAAAATATCAGGAGCCTTTACAATTGCTTTTGAGTAATCATTATTCCAGTTCCAACTCCCAAATTTTTGTGTTAAATGATAAACATAGAGTGTACCCGTGTTTGTAAAAGGTAGTGGACCAAAGATTCCCCCCCCATCTTGCTGCAGAATATTTCCGTCATAAAATTTGAAATTTACACTCGCAATAATAGCACCATGCCAGTAAACTCCTAGTAATGAGTCATTTTTAAAGTTATTATTTGATATATATTCCAATTCTTCCTTACCATCAATCCTAGTTATTTTTTCAATAACCCAATATCTTTTGGGGGCACTCAGTAAAGAATCCACCATTTTATAATCGACTATTTTTCCAGGCTCAGGGGTTGAAATATCATGATCTTTACAAGAAATGATGCTAACTACAAGCACAGTCAGGATAAAGCTTAATAGGGATTTCATAATAGATGTGACTTGAGTGAATATTTATCATTGCTACCAAATGCTCAAGCAAAATAGGAATTATTTTACTAGA
>JBGTIL010000106.1:0-2287 GCA_041745695.1 Chitinophagaceae bacterium
CTGATTAACGAAGGTTTGTCCGTAATTTGGAAAAACCTTTTTTTATCTGTACTGGAGAATATTCAATGGTGAAGAAATAAAGCTGCCGATATATGATGCAGTAGAGGCCGTGATCAAGCGGGAAAGGGCAGCAGGAAATAAACTAAAAGTTTGTATTGGCACCGATAGCCAGGTAAAAGGACGTGACACCGAATTTGCCACAGTGATCGTTTTCCTACGGGAGGGTCATGGCGGCTTTATGTTTATTCACAATGATAAAACCACCCTTCAATATTCAATCAAAGAAAGGATGTTGGTAGAGGTTGCAAAGAGCATTGAAATAGCTTACGAGTTGTGTACGCTCTTTACTGTGTATAATGTAGACATGGAAGTGCATGCCGACATCAATACCAATCCAAATTTTAAAAGCAATGATGCCCTGCGCGAAGCAATGGGTTATATTCTGGGGATGGGTTTTGCATTCAAAGCCAAGCCCGAAGCCTTTGCCAGCAGTAGTTGTGCCAATAAGATCGTGAACTAGTTTGTGGGAATGACTACAGTCTGAGGTGAGGGTTTTGCTTTTACGAGCGCACTTTTTGCAACTGTTTTAGTTACCGCAACATAGAGGCGGGTTAGCTTTTTACTGTCGCGCTCTGCCATAGAGAAAATCACCAGCACGGCGATAAATAAAACAATAACAACGTTTTTCTCTGTAGCAGTTTTTTTCATATGACCTGAAGCTGCTGCAATATAATACATTATTAAAAAACTGTCAACCGATTGGCTACCTATTTTTAGGCGATTTGTACTTTACCTATGAACTCCAGAATTGGCTTAATGCCAGTGCGCTTAACCGCCGACGTTATATAATGGGGAGGTAATGTTTCCCAATTTTCCTTCAGGTGTTCCAGGAACCGACGCACGTTTGCTGCAGTTTCTCTCTGGGTGCTTTTATCTGCTTTCGTAAAAACCAGGGAGAATGGTGCGCGCCACTCGCCCAGACTATTCACAAAGTCGAGATCGATCTGCTGAGGTTCGTGCCGGCTGTCAATGAGCACAAATAAATTAACAAGGTTTTCCCGGTTACGTATATACTCTTCGATCATCTTCTGCCATGTTTTGCGTTGGGCAAGGGCTCTCTTTGCATACCCATACCCTGGCAGGTCTACCAAGTACCACTCTTTGCGATCACCGGAGGTAATGTTAAAATGATTGATGAGCTGTGTCTTACCTGGCGTACGTGAAACTTTCGCCAACTCCTGCTTGTTTGTTATAGCATTGATTAGGGAGGATTTACCTACGTTGCTGCGCCCGATGAATGCATACTCGGGTCGGTCGGCCTTGGGGCAATTTGCAATAGAAGGACTGCTGACCAGGTAGTCCGATTTAATGATGTCCATCCGCAAAGATAAGGAGGGCTGCCGGCACGCGGGGATGCCGGTTGCATTCCCTGCCTTTATTAGAACCCAACAGCGGCAAGTCGCAGCAGAACATCTCCAGGTGTATTGAGTATCGAAAACCCTACATTCATTCGAACGGAAAACTTAACTGTTCCCGGCTTGTTATGACTAGTTCAACCAGAGCCTCATAGTTCCGGAACGGTTGCAATATTGAATGAAAACATAATCCCCGGATGGTAACGCTACCCACATTTACCTTTGACGCCCATGAGTGAATTTGCCCACGATAAGATCAAGCCTTTTTCAGAAGAAGGAGGGAAAAAAGAACAGGTAAGCACCATGTTCGATGCGATAGCACCACGCTACGATTTCATGAACCGCTTACTCAGCCTGGGAATTGACAGAGGCTGGCGCAGAAAAGCAATTAACGTGCTCCGAAAAGATGCCCCGGAGCACATTTTGGATGTGGCTACCGGCACGGCAGATATGGCCCTTATGACTGCCAAACAGCTCCGCCCGCAGGCAATCACCGGCATAGACATTTCCGAAGGCATGCTCCAGGTAGGCCGGCAAAAGGTTGCCCGCGCAGGTTTAAAAACCCGTATTGAGCTCCTTGAGGGCGATTCTGAAACAATAAAATTTGGAGATAATTCGTTTGATGCCGTGATGGTGGCTTTCGGAGTGCGCAATTTCGAAAATCTTGAAAAGGGCTTGAAAGAAATTTTGCGTGTAATGAAACCCGGCGCGAGGCTGGTGGTACTGGAATTTAGCCAGCCTGTTCTGCCCGGTGTAAAAGACTTTTACCAGTTTTACATGGGTTCGGTAGCCCCTCAGATTGCAAGCTGGTTTAAGCAGAACAAGAAAGCCTATCAGTACCTAAACTGCTCTGCAAGGGCATTTCCGGACAG
>JBGTIL010000107.1:0-11697 GCA_041745695.1 Chitinophagaceae bacterium
CGCTTGCCATCAATGATGCGGTAGTTCTCGGCTGTACCTGTTTTAGCACATACATTAATACCGGGTATGGCAGCAACCCTGGCAGTACCAATTTCTACTACATCTTGCATGCCACTGATAACGGCCTCAAATGCTGAATCCTTTATATCAGTCAGTACCGCATGTTTCTTTCGAAAAGCATTCATGATGGTGTCTTCTGCGGTTTCGTTGTCTATGCTTTTTACAAAGTGCGGCGTGTAGTAATAACCTTTGTTGGCAATAAGGCACATGGCATTCGCTAACTGAAGGGGAGAAGATAACATCATGTCCTGCCCAATACCCAGGGTGAGATTTGTACAGGAATTCCAGCTATTCCGATACACTTTATTATACACCGAAGTGTCTGGTATGCCTGAGCGTTTGTACTCACCAGGCAGATCCACGCCAAGCCTCACTCCCAGGCCGAAATCGTTCAGGTATTTGCGCCACCTGGCGTACCCTTCGTCGGTTCCACCATATTTAGGATTGTCTACCGCCATGCGGTAAATATGCGTAAAGTAAGAGTTGCAGGAGTTGGCAATTGCCAGTCTCAGATTGGCAGCATGGCCCCGGTTATTGTGGGTACATGCCGGCTTTCCAATGCCGCAGGCATAGTACCTCCCGGTACATCCGTAACTGAAAGAGGGCGTGATGATGCCCTCGTCTAAAGCAACGAGCGCGCCAATGGGCTTGTACGTTGAGCCTGGAGGATAGGTACCTGCTATGGCGCGGTTGAGCAAAGGACCGGCTACATCGAGTACAAGCTTTGAATAGTTTTTCTTTTTCTCCGAGCCAGTAAGATCATTCGGGTTGTAATTGGGCCCAGACACCATTGCTATGATGCCACCGGTTTTTGGCTCGATGGCAACGACGGCACCCACCTTATTGCTCATCAGCTTTTCCGCTAACTGCTGCACCTCTACATCTATATAGGTTTGCAAACTCCTTCCGGCCACTTCAGCGGTGTCTAACAGGCCGCTTTCGTAAGAACCCTGCAAACGATTTTTATTGTCTTTGATGAGAAACTGAACGCCCCGCTGTCCCATCAGTACGCGTTCGTAAAAGGCTTCGATCCCACTTCTGCCCACATAATCACCTGGTTCATAAAAGTTACCGGAACGGGCGATGATGGCAGAATCTACCTCACCAACATAGCCCATGACATGCGCCGCTGCATTGAAAGGATATACCCTCACCGGCCTTCGCTGCAGGTAAAAACCACTATTGAACCGCCACATATTTTCTTCAAAGCGGGCATATTTTTCAGGAGACAACAATTCCTCGAAAGAAGAAGGCCGGTAACGGCCGTTCCGTACAATGGCATCTACAATGCGCTGTTTAAATTCGGCTGTATCAATCTGGAGCAGCAGGCAGAGATAAGCTGTGTCTACGTTCTTAACCTGAGAGGGTATAACCATCAGGTCGTGCATCATGGTGTTGTTAAGAATGGCTTTTCCGTTGCGGTCAAAGATTATTCCGCGGGGAGGATACACCACCTTCCGAAAAACAGCATTGCCCTGCGCTAATTGCTGGTACTTACTGGAAAGCACCTGAAGATTAAATAACTGGGCTATAATAACAATAAATACAACGAAGAAAAGTATTCGTATAATGTAACTTCTCGACTGGTTGAATACCGACATAAATTTAGAGCGATGGAATTGAACAGGATAAATGGAACTGCAGCAAAATTCTTATGCAAATTTTGATAAATAGCAGCAGATGTGCAAATGAATGTTTGGTAAATCTTTGTTACGGGAGCTTTACAGCGCCCGCTGGGGCTTTCCTTCCAGGATTGTACACAACTAATGCCGGGAAAAAAGCGGGTGCTTCACCGCATGGAGCTGAGAGGGAGCCGCGGCCGCTGTTAGGCGGTATTTGTCCGGTATTTCTGCCGCCTTGGAAACAATAATTCTACTGTCAAAATCAGCAGCATGCTAATACCCGTGGTAGCTGCCGTTTTAGTGATGAAGTCGAGGAAAGTACCGAATTGCAGCCACTGGAGCAGGGTTAAATACAAATGATGCAGAAAAGTAAGTACGAGGGCATACACAAGATATGGAGCCCAGCCTAGGCCAACCGGAGATGGCTCATGAAAGGTAATTTCTGTAGCTTCTTTTGTGATCAGCAGGTTTATAATGAAAGGTCGTACATAAGCAATGAGCACGCAGGCTGCGGCATGTAAGCCAGGCGTCATTGTAAAGTAATCAAGAGTGAGCCCGGTTATAAAGCCAATAAAAAGGAGCATTAGCCGGGGTGTGGTAAAAGGGAGCCAGAGAATAAACAGGAAGTACAGGTAAGGCACAATAAACCGATGCAGGTGTGGCACTTTGTTTAATACAAAGACCTGTACCATGATAAATACAATCAACCTGAATATATTTCTTACCAGGTCGCTCAACGATTACCTCCCTTTCCTTGTTCCATCTTTTTTTCCGTTTCTTTTTCCAGCGTCACCTGCTCTGTTCGCTGCAGGTTTTCGATAATAAAAACCTGCTGTATGCTGCTGAAGTTTACAGCCGACCGAAGTTTGATGGAATAAAAACCCGATGCCTTGTCTTCCCTGATCTCGATAATTCTACCCAGCATGAAGCCAGGCGGATAGTTGTAGGAATACCTGCTGGTGACCACTGTATCACCACGTTTCAGAGGTACATCGCGACTGATGCCTTCAAGTAACAGAAACCGGGGATCGCGGGTGTCCCAGCTTACTTTGCCAGCTGTTCCGCCGGTCTTGAGCATTGCCGGTATGTTGCTTTTTGTGTGCAGCAGGCTCATGACCTGGCAAAAATTAGGACTAACATTAACTACCAGCCCTACAACAGCTCCATCAGAATTGATGACCGCCATGTTATCCTTTACGCCCTGATTGGCGCCCCGGTTAAGTTGCAGGTAATTATTATCAAAGTTCACTGAGTTATATACCACCTTGGCATCGCGGTACAGGTAGCGACGTACCTGCACCAGTGTATCCACCTGCAGCGAATCAGTAACTGCCACCTGCCCGGTATCGGGGATTGCCTGGTTCATCTTGAGCAGGTTAATGAGCGAATCATTCATCCGGTGCACGCGGCGGTTCTCTTCCCGCAAATGAAAATAGTCATCCACTTTGTCGGTCTGTGTGTTGATGCTCCCCGTTACTTCACTGGCAACGCCCAAAAAAGCCGCGCGGTGAAAACGGTTGTAGTTAAACAGCATCCATAAAGCAGCGCCCTGCAACACTACAAAGAGCAGGAATCCAAAATGCTGGCGAATAAAGAGGAAGATGTTGCGCATAAGCCCATCCCGAATCCTTCCCGAGAGGAGAAGCTTTTAAAGCAGTGTAAGAAATAAAATACTGTTCATCTGCAGAGGCCTTCAAAGTTTTCTAAAACCGCTGCTTAACGCATTACAAAGGGATAACGCTCATAATTCTTTAGCGCCAAACCAGTGCCCCTCACAACGCTTTTCAACGGGTCGTCTGCAACGTGTACCGGTAATTTTATTTTTTGGCTAAGCCGCTTATCCAAGCCTTTTAATAAAGCACCGCCCCCGGTTAAGTACAATCCGCGCCTGTATATGTCGGCAGCCAGTTCGGGAGGTGTTTGCTCAAGTGCTTTCAAAATGGCTTCTTCGATCTTGAAGATACTTTTATCCAATGCCTCCGCGATCTCCTGGAATCCTACCATGATCTGCTTAGGGATGCCGGTTACAAGGTCGCGTCCGTTAACAGGGATATCATCCGGTGGATTTTCAAGATCTTTCATTGCAGCTCCGATCTGGATTTTGATTTGCTCGGCAGTACGCTCTCCTATTAAAAGACTGTGGTACCGGCGAAGGGCTTCCATGATATCAGCCGTAAATTCATCACCGGCAATCCTGATAGATTGATCGCAAACAATGCCCGCCAGGGCAATAACAGTTATACCCGTTGTACCGCCGCCGATGTCGATGATCATATTTCCTACCGGCTCTTCCACGTCGATACCAATACCCAGCGCTGCTGCCATAGGCTCGTGAATGAGGTAAACTTCTTTGGCTCCCGCCTGCTCTGCACTATCGCGAACCGCCCTTTTCTCTACCTCCGTGATGGAAGAAGGAATGCAAATCATCATGCGCCAGCTGGGAGGGAAAAGTGGTTTTTTAGGATAGATCATTTTGATCATCTCCCTTATCATTAATTCAGCTGCATTGAAATCTGCGATTACCCCATCTTTGAGCGGACGAACAGTACGGATACTTTCATGCGTTTTCTCGTGCATCATCAAAGCCCGCTTACCTACGGCTAATACTTCTTTTGGATTATTTCTATTTAGAGCAACGATAGAAGGTTCATTTACTACTACCTCGTCGTTATGTATAATCAATGTGTTGGCTGTTCCCAGGTCTATGGCTATCTCTTGCGTGAACCAGTTGAAAAGTCCCATGCTACTATATTGGATTGAAAAAGTAAAGGTTGCTGCAAATTTGAAGCAAATAATTCACATTGTCAAAGTAAAACTACAGTGTGGTGCGGGTTGAGGCACTATCACGATTTACAACAGCATGCCTGCTGCAAGCCTTCTACAATCACTTCGTCCTTGCTTTTTCAAGAGCTCGACATGTTATGATTTTGCTTCACTGCTTCCGCTTTGTTCTCTTACCCGCCACAACAACGAAGACCACGCAAGGATGAAGCGCGGGAGAACATCCTGGAGAGGCGTCCGATGTCAACCGGCGCCTTACATTTGCCAATGTGAGAATCATTAACCGAACCGTTATAATACTATCGGTGGTTAGCCTGTTTGCAGATATTGCATCCGAGATGCTTTATCCAATTGTGCCGGTATATCTCAAAGAGATTGGTTTTTCCGTTTTTTTTATTGGCCTTCTGGAAGGCATAGCAGAGGCTACAGCCGGAATCAGCAAAGGCTACTTCGGCAAGAGAAGCGATGAAAAAGGAGTCCGTCTTCCCTATATCAAAAGTGGTTATTTGCTAAGTGCTGTTTCGAAACCGATGATGGCGCTGTTCACGTTTCCATTATGGATCTTCCTGGCTCGTACTACCGACAGACTCGGAAGGGGTTTACGTACGGCGGCGAGAGACGCACTGCTTTCTCAAAATGCTACCAGTGCAACCAAAGCCCGTGTGTTTGCCTTTCACCGCGGTATAGATACGCTTGGCGCAGTGGCTGGGCCTTTACTGGCGCTGATATTCTTACATCTGTTTCCAAAGCAATACAGCACTCTTTTTTACCTAGCTTTTTTTCCCGGGCTTGTAGCTGTTGCATTGCTCTTCCTGCTAAAAGAAAAGCGGCAGCCCTCGGCTACCCTGCGCAAAGGAAATTTTTTGTCTTACCTGGGATACTGGAAAGTGGCGTTGCCTGAATACAGGAAGCTGGTAATTGGTCTGTTGCTCTTCGCCCTGTTCAACAGCTCCGACGTCTTTCTCCTGCTGAAAGCAAAAGAACTAACGGGCAGCGACACACTAACCATTGCTGCCTATATATTTTACAACGGCATATATGCGTTGGCATCCTATCCGGTTGGCGTTCTGGCCGACAAACTGGGTTTCAAAATGGTCTTTACTGCAGGGCTCTTACTTTTCGCAACAGTGTATTTGATGTTCGCGGGGAGTGGTTCAACCACTGTTGTATTTGTTGCCTTTTTTATTTATGGAATATATGCAGCTGCAACGGAAGGCGTTGCGAAAGCGTGGCTTACTAACCTGGCATCTGCATCAGACACGGCAACGGCTATTGGTTTTTACACTTCAGCACAGAGCATATGTACGCTGGTAGCCAGTTCTATGGCAGGACTGCTCTGGACTATTTTCGGTTCTACTACCACGTTTGCCGTCACCGGCATCGCATCCATATGCATATTTTTCTACATGCGTAGTGGCGCAGGCGATGCCCGCCCTAAAAATCTGGCATAGAAATAGCGAATCAGGAATAGAACAAACAACACTTATAATAAAATAGTTTCGGCTAACCTAGGCAAGAACACCACGAGGCGATGATTCATTTCATCGCCTTGATTTTTATAATGGCAGTAGTTTTTACTATGCCTAATTTTCAATCGCGCTTCTGGAATAAAGCCCCTGCACTCAGGTTATTCCTACCCTTCGCCGCGGGTATTGCACTGCAATCTGAGCTCGTGGTTGCATCACCTTTAGTATTAACCGCAGCTATCCTTCTTTGTTTTTTAATTGCAGTTTACCATTTTTTACCAACTGCTGTAAAATTTACACTTCTCGGCTTGCACGGTGTTTTCATCAACTGCCTGCTACTGCTATCGGGGGCACTGTTGTTCAACCAGCAGGATGTAAGGAAGCATCCGCAATGGGTGGGCAACTTTTCTCCACAACAAGCAACCATTCAAGCAACACTGGAAGAACCACTAATAGAAAAGACTAATTCTTACAAGGCTACTGCCAGCCTGAAATGGCGCTATACTGCACAGGCGACCAGCCGTATCAGTGGCAGGATTATACTTTACTTCAAAAAAGATGCTGCCCAGCGCCCACTCGGCTATGGTTCACAATTGCTTATTGGTAAAGCATTACAGCCCATTAAAAGTAGCGGCAACCCGGGTGCCTTCGACTTCAAACGCTACAGTCTTTTCCAGGGCATCACGCACCAGGTGTACCTCACACCAAAAGACTTCAAAGTAATCAGCCATACAGATAAGAACTGGTTTACTCAATTCGTTTATACGAGCAGAGGCGCCATCATTTCAACCTTACAGAAATACATCCGTGGCAACAGGGAGCAAGGGCTCGCACAAGCGCTCCTCATAGGCTACCGCGACGACCTCGACAAAGCCCTGGTTCAGGCGTATGCAAATACAGGCGTGGTTCACGTGATTGCTATTTCAGGGCTGCACCTGGGCATCATTTACTCCATCCTCCTGTTGCTCACCAAACCCCTGGGTAGTAACAGTATGAAGCTGCTCCGCCTTTTCCTGATACTTGCCGGTCTCTGGGCATTTAGTTTTCTTGCAGGCGCCCAGCCCTCGGTACTACGGTCTGCAGTAATGTTTTCAGCACTCGCATGGAGTACAGTTATTAAGCGCAACAGCGGAATCTATAACACGCTGGCACTCTCGGCTTTTTTACTGTTGTGGTACAACCCATACTGGCTGTGGGATGTAGGGTTTCAACTGTCGTACCTCGCCGTATTGAGTATCATCATTTTCTACCGACCACTCTACGGATTACAATACTTCCCCAACAAAGGTGTAAACTTTTTGTGGAAAGGCATGGCAGCAACGCTTGCAGCCCAGTTGTTAACCCTGCCCGTCAGCATCTACCATTTTAACCAGTTTCCGGTTTTATTTTTCGTTGCCAATGTATTTGCAGTACCGCTTTCAAGCCTGATACTAATCGGGGAGATCTTACTCTGTGCGTTTCACTTTGTGCACCCGGTAGCTTTTTGGCTGGGTCAGCTTACTGAATGGCTGATAGGGGTTATGAACGCATCAGTAGAGCGGCTTGATACGATCGGGTTTGCCGTGTGGAAAGGACTGTCGGTTTCGCTGCTGCAAATGGTGCTCCTCTATGTGGTTATTGCAGCTGCAGGCTACTGGCTCCTGGAAAAAAAGCGCATGGCACTGGGCTTGGCTCTTGTTGCCAGCCTGTTGTTTGTATCCCTCCGCACGCTGTCATTCTTAGCAGCAGTGAACCAGGAAACCGTTCTGGTTTACAACGTGCCCAGGCATGACGCCATTGACTTGATTGCCGGCAGAAACAATTTTTTCCTGGGAGATGAGATCCTGGCGCGCGATGAAGCCTTGAGCCATTTTCACCTGCAACCATCCAGAACCAGGCTTCGGGTTACAAAAGCCGTGACGCTTATATCAAACGCCATTTCTTTCAACGGTAAAAGCATTGTAATAATTGACACCGTTTTCCGCCCCGTAGCGCAAGCAACTAAACCAGTGATAGATCTTCTGATTCTTTGCCGCAATCCTCCTATCTACGTCAAGCGTCTCGCGAACGCCTTTGGTATCCGCCAAATTGTAATCAGCAGTTCAGTGCCGGCTTGGAAGGCAAGACTTTGGCAAAAGGATGCGGATTCTCTTCACATTCCGTGTTACAATGTGAGTGAGAAAGGTGCTTTTGTGATGAACATTCATACCCCTACCTTTGCCCCCCTGCTTCAGGCTCGAAGGAATATTACAGGAGCAAACAGGCACGATTAAACGGGATTTTCCTTTCCTGCGCTGGCTTTCAGCGTTCAGACGACAATTACTTTTCATGAACAAAAAAATTTCCACCGCGCTCATTTCTGTTTTTTATAAAGATGGACTGGAGCCCCTTGTGCGCCAGTTACAATCACAGGGAACACTCATTTATTCTACCGGCGGTACTCAGAAATTCATAGAAGACCTCGGCATAGCCGTAGTGCCGGTAGAAAAGCTGACATCTTATCCGTCCATACTGGGTGGAAGGGTTAAAACATTGCACCCCCTGCTTTTTGGTGGCATTTTAGGAAGAAGAAATAATGAAACAGACAGGCAGGAAATGAAAGAATGGGGCATTCCTGAGCTCGACCTGGTAGTTGTAGACCTTTATCCTTTTCAGGAGACCGTGGCTGCCACCAGCGACGCAGCACAAATCATTGAGAAGATTGACATCGGAGGACCCTCGATGATCCGGGCAGCAGCGAAAAATTTCAGCGATGTGACCGTAATCGCTTCCCGGGAAGACTATGGTCAACTTGTAACAATGCTCCACGAGCAGCAGGGCGAAACCTCCTTACCGCAACGAAGGACGCTGGCCGCAAAAGCATTCCAGATCGTTACCGACTACGACCTTGCTATCTCCCGGTATTTTAATGGTGCAACTCCACCTGCCAGCCTCAACCACGGTGAAGGAATGGCTTTGCGCTACGGTGAAAATCCTCACCAGCAAGCCGAATTCTTCGGTGACATGGAGCAGCATTTTACCAAACTGCACGGAAAAGAAATCAGTTACAACAACCTCGTGGATATTGACGCTGGTATAGAGCTAATCAGGGAGTTCAATGCTCCCGCTACCAACGGCAGTGCTGCCCAGGTTCCATTCGTATTTGCTATCATTAAGCACACTAATGTATGCGGCATTGCTGCCAGGCCCACTTTGGCTGGAGCATGGACCTCCGCGCTTGCCGGAGATCCGGAAAGCGCATTCGGTGGCGTATTGGTGTGTAACGGCGTGGTAGATACCGACACTGCTCTTTCGATTAATGAGTTATTTTTTGAAGTACTGATGGCACCTGAATTTACACCAGAAGCGTTGGTCTTACTTCAATCAAAGAAGAATCGTATCCTCCTGCAGCTTAAAGAAGCTTCTACTGAAGGCAAGCTGCATAAATCGGTATTGAACGGAGTTTTGACACAACAAAAGGACGGGGGCAATTACGAAAAATGGGAAGAAGTTGGCGGCAGAACCTGCACCAGCGCGGAAAAAGAAGACCTTGTATTTGCCAATATTGTATGTAAGCACCTCAAGAGCAATGCCATTGCACTGGTGAAAGACAAACAACTGATTGGCAAAGGTTGCGGACAAACCAGCCGGGTAGACGCCCTTCGTCATGCGGTAGAAAAGGCACGGCAATTCAGCTTCGACCTTGCAGGCGCCGTAATGGCTTCAGATGCCTTCTTCCCCTTCAGCGATTGTGTGCAGTTGGGAGATAAGGCCGGCATAACCGCATTTATTCAACCCGGGGGTTCGGTACGCGATAAAGACAGCATTGAGTATTGCAAACAGCAGGGGCTGGCAATGGTGCTCACGGGGCAACGACATTTCAGGCACTAAAAAACGAACACCGGTTTAGATGTCCGTTCTGCACCAATCTAACTGCCAGGGCTAACCGCAATCCACAATGCCTACACAACAATGCTTTTTTTATTATAGAGGATCATTAGCAACCGACTTTCTCAAAGGCTTATACTATTATTGAGATATGGACCAGCCTCTCTTGCACGATCCAGCCAAACGGTCAAAGGCGCTCATGGCACTGGCCCTGGTTTGCTTTTTTTGGGGCACTACCTGGATTGCCACAAAAGAAGGCGTGGCGCATATGCCGCCCCTACAAATGGCTGGTATTCGCCAATTACTGGGAGGTGCCTGTTTTGTTTTATTTTTTTTAGCAAGGGGAATGGCATTCCCCCGAAAGAAAGAGTGGGTGCCCGTACTTGTACTTAGTGTTCTGAACTTTATGCTCAGCAACACGCTCTCTGCCTGGGGTGTGAAGTATATACCGGCCGGGTTGGGTTCTATCATCAGTGCTATATTCCCTTTGTGGTTGGTGTTTATTGTAATGATAGTGGACAAAGAGACAGTGAAGCGGCAAACCATTACAGGCATACTGCTTGGGTTTGCAGGGATCTGTGTAATCTTTTATGAGCACCTTGCCAGCTTCCTCCTGTCTGAATTCCGCTTCGGTATTTTGTTATCCCTGGCTGCTACCTTTTCCTGGGCATTCGGCACTTTGTATACTAAAAAACAGGCTGCGCGTTTCAACCCTTACTTCAGCCTGGGTCTGCAAATGGTCATATCGGGAATTGTTTTGATTTCGGTCTCGGCCGCATCTGGCCATTCTATACCGTTGGGCAGCATCCCCTCTGAGTCCTGGTGGGCAATAGCCTATCTGCTTCTTTTCGGATCCATTATCTCCTTCGTAGCTTTTTTGTATGCTTTACAGCACCTGCCAACCGAACAATCCAGTATCTACGCATACATCAATCCGATCGTAGCCATCCTGCTGGGAGCCTATATTTTTAAGGAGCCTATTACGGTGTTTATTATCTGCGGAACCATCATCACCTTGTATGGTGTATACCTTGTTAACAGGGCTGCTAAGAAGTTGACATAACCTGAAGTGCCTCGCGGTACTTTTCTCTCCAACCTTCATAGAGCTTATCACGACCCAGAAATGGATTATGCCAGATAGTAACAAAACTGCCATTCACCATTTTAACCGCTCGGTAGTAGGAGAGCATTTCTTCGCAGGCCTCCTCGGCATTCATTTTCTGTTCGAACAATGAATTGGCATCCATGTAACAAAAAGGGTGGAGGAGTAAAGTACTGGGTTCGTCTGTAGCGAGATTGTACCAATAAAAAGGAAAGGCTACAGAAGCACGGAAGCCATTCGTTGTAGCATAACCCATAGTATAATCAACCGTGACCCCGGCTGCTATCAACTGCTGATAGGTATCGGGCAGTGACAGTCGTATGTAGTGCTGGCGGCTCCGGTTTACCTGTTTCCCAACAATACCATCTAAAAAAGCTTTTTCCTTGATGAGTAAAGAGGGCTCATCTCCACTGTGCCAGGAAGGGTGCAAGCCTATAGTGTATTTCTGGGCGATGCTGCGAATTAACTGCTGGAATTCGTTGTTGCTTACAGAGATGTTTTTATCGTAGCTGTTTCGCTGGTGGCCGACATGAAAAAAATAGATCGGTTGCAATCGTAGTGCCTTGTGTACCTGGTCCATCCAGGTATAACTATCAAACGGATCTTCTTTGCTTCTTGAAAGCACACTCATTCTTTCTTTTACACTGGCCCAATGCCCGCGAAAGAATGACCTGACAATACCTCCCGTGTTACGCACAAAGCCCTTGTTCTTGTAGCTCCAGGCTATGTCGATATCGTAGGTTGGAATGAAAGTAAATTTATTGGCAGCAGTAACAACTTGCGGGAAAGTTTGCTGCAGCAGCTCTCGGAGAGCTTCCAG
>JBGTIL010000108.1:0-4477 GCA_041745695.1 Chitinophagaceae bacterium
CTGCATTAGGCTTACCAAATATGTTTACAAATCCTGCTTTCATTAGCTGTAAAGGTAGTAAGGCAATCGTTGACGGGGTTAAAGTTGCCTACAGGCGCTATGCCAGAAAAAAGAATAGATGCCGACAGTGAGCGGGCACAAAAAAAGCCTCTTTCGAGGCTTAAAGCTGTTGCGAAGCTAGGGATCGAACCTAGGACCTTCGGGTTATGAGCCCGACGAGCTACCGCTGCTCTACTTCGCGGTGCAAATATAAGGCAATCGGTTTTACTGCCAAACAAAAAAACCACCGTCTGGTGTTTCGATAAACATTCAGGCCCCAATGTGGTGCTACAGACTTACCTTTTTTACACTGCTGGATCCGGAGCTTCTGATCTCCTTCACTGATGCAGGCCCTCTGTAGCGAACATCACTACCCCCACTCGCATTGGCAACGATACCTTTGGTTGCGCTGATCTGAACATCGCTGCCTCCGCTGGCACTTACGGTTGCATCTTCAGCTGTGAGTCCAAATCCATCAACATCCGAACCACCGCTAACATCGAGTGCGATGGTTGTAACCTTTCCTTCAATGAGTACATCTGAACCGCCACTGGCATGCACTTTCAAAGTCTGAATATCTACACCACCCTTAAAGTCGGAACCGCCCGATATATGGAGCTGAAGTTTTTCTGCGCGCAGAACGCCGTCTACAGTAATGTCTGAACCGCCGGAACCCTGGAGGGCATCCAGGTTTTTGTACGACACGTAAGCTTTCAGGGCTTTGTTAGCGCTGAAAGACATATTTCTTCCATCCTTCCACTCGTACCAGATCTTCAATACTCCGTTATCTACCGTTGTGTGTATATGGGAACGAAACTCCGGGCTCCTGGCGCTTATGGCTACCTTTTCTTCACCCTGACTCACATACAGATCAATGCCTCCAGACACCTCTATTGCATGGAAAGATGCAACAGCACGCAGCTCTACATTACTGTCATAAATAATTTTTTGTGCCTGCAGGTCCATCGTAAAAACAAACGGGAACAGAAGCAGAAGGCAAAGTCTCATAATAGAAATTTTAATGGGTACACTTCATTGCAAAGACGAAGAGTTTAAAAAAAAGTTACAGCTTCCTGATGTTTGTGCATAATTTTATGCCTCAATCCTCGGGGTGCCTTCCGGTAGCGGAAAGCTGAGATCAAACCCGTAGAACCTGATCAGGGTAATGCCTGCGCAGGGAAGGTATTCAATTTCCCCTCCTTCTCTTCGGCTGCATTTCCCTTTCATTTATAAAAAAAATAAAATGAAAAGGACTGCCTTTCTGTTCGCTGTTTTAGCTAGTACCATCGTTCGTGCACAAAGTGACACCATTCCCCTCTTGCCCGTGGAAGTAACGGCAGTAAGAGCTTCGGAACGGGCGCCTTTTACAAAAATCACGCTCACTAAGCCGCAGATTGAAAAACAAAATTGGGGTCAGGACCTGCCCTTCGTGTTGGCAGACCTCCCTGCCGTAGTGGTACACTCAGACGCTGGCAACGGCGTTGGCTACACCGGCATCCGCATCCGCGGCACCGACGCCACCCGTGTAAATGTAACCCTGAACGGTATTCCGTTCAACGATGCTGAAGGCGGAGGCACTTTCTTTGTTAACCTTCCTGATTTTGTTTCTTCTGTAAACAGCATCCAGGTGCAGCGGGGCGTGGGCACCTCTTCCAATGGAGGCAGCTCGTTTGGAGCTTCTATCAATCTAAGTACCAACGACCTGATTAAAGAGCGCTCTTATGAGATCAACAATAGCTTTGGCTCCTTCAACACCTGGAAAAATACAGTGAGCGTTAATAGCGGATTGATAGACAACCGGTTTGTGGTTGACGCCCGCTTGTCAAGAATCTCGAGTAATGGGTACATAGACCGCGCAGCCAGCAATCTGCGGTCGTACTATCTTTCCGGAGCATGGGTTGGAGCAAAATCAAGCCTTCGCTTTACTACGTTTTCTGGTAAAGAAAAAACCTACCAGGCCTGGTACGGGGTTTCAGAAAAAGATTTAGAAGGCAATCGCAGGATGAACTCGGCCGGAACAGAAAAGCCAGGCGCGCCCTACGAGAATGAAACCGACAACTATACCCAAACGCATTACCAGCTTTTTTTTAATCAACAGTTAGCCCCTCATTTGGTATTCAACACGGGTCTGTTTTACGTAAAGGGTAAAGGTTTTTACGAGCAGTACAAAGCGGAAGAAAAATATGCCGATTATGGTCTGCCAAATGCAATGAACGGTTCGATGGAAGTAAAAAAGACCGACTTGATCAGGCAGCTCTGGCTTGACAACGGCTACTACGGCGACGTGTTTTCTTTCAATTATAATAAGGCAGGAACAGTGGTGACCCTGGGAGGAGCCATAACCCGATACGATGGTGATCATTATGGTCTTGTAACCTGGGCCAAAAACGGACTTACAGCTGCAAACCGCTGGTATGATGTTACCGCCACGAAGAACGACGCGAATGTGTATGCCAAGTGGCAGCAAAATCTTACACCATCGTTGCAGGCATATACAGATTTACAGTGGAGGGGAATCAACTACAAGCTAAATGGATTCAGAAACAACCCTGGTCTCAACCTGGCGCAGCGATTCAATTTCTTTAATCCCAAAATTGGACTATCCTACCTAAAAAACGAATGGTCTGCCTATGCCTCTTATGGCATTGGAAATAAAGAGCCTAACCGGGACGATTTTGAAACAGCTGCAGGTCAACAACCCAAAGCAGAGCACATGCAGGATGTAGAGCTGGGAGTTCAGCAAAAAAACAAGCAGTACAATTGGGGAGCAACCCTGTACCACATGAAGTACAAAGACCAACTCGTGCTCACTGGAAAGCTCAATGATGTCGGCGCCTACACACGTACCAATGTTGACAACAGCTACCGCCAGGGCATAGAACTGCAGGCAGGAATGAAGCTGTTAAGCTGGCTGCAGTTCAGTGGCAACCTTGCGTTAAGCAAAAACCGGCTAGAGAACTTTAATGAATATATTGATGATTATGACCTGGGCACACAAAAGCTGAATACTTACGACGAAACCGACATTTCTTTTTCGCCGGCAGTAGTGAGTGCAGCTACTTTAACCGCAAGCCCTGTCAACAACCTGGATATAGCGCTGATAAGCAAGTTTGTAAGCAAACAATACTTAGACAACACTTCTAACGACAACAGAAGTCTTGCTCCTTACTTCACGCAAAATGTCGGAATCAATTACTCCTTCAGCCGGTGGGGACTAAAAAATATTGGGCTGTCTCTCCACCTGATCAATGTATTCAATCAATTTTATGAACCGAATGGCTACACATTCAGCTATTATAATAATAACCAGCTAAACACGGAAAATTATTACTTCCCGATGGCCGGATTCAATGCTGTGATGGGAGTGAATGTAAAACTATAAGCCTGCGGCGGAGTGCGTGTAAATTTTGCAGCCGGGGAGGTTCTATTTTACTCCATACTTTTCCTGCCAGTCAAGTATGCCGCCGGTAACGTTCACTGTATTGCTGAATCCCAGTCCGTCGAGCACCATACAGGCCATCATACTCCGGCGGCCGCTGCGGCAGTAAATGATCACTTCTTCACCCTTTAGGTGATCGATATCTTCTGTCTGCATGGTCTGGATCTTACCTAGTGGAAACAGCATTCCTCCAATATTCGATTCCGCATACTCGTGCGGCTCACGGCAGTCTATAAGGTTTATCTTCTCTCCACTATCCATGCGTTCCTTCAGTTCAGTTACACTTATATGCTGCATACATTATTTAGTTGTTGCTTAACGAGGGCGGTTCGGATTGCCTAGCGAGTCGGGCTTGTTCCTGCCTTCGAGTGAATCAATATTCGGACGCTCCACGCTCAACCATATATCCATCGTTTGCCCGGGACGAATGCGAAAACTACGACCATCCTCATTTTTGGTTTCAGGATTCTGCCGGTAGATGAACGCATTCAGTGTGTCTTTCACCGTTGGATCTGGGATCACTGAAGCAAAGATCAGCCCCTGCGCATTGAGCAACACCTGGGCTTCTGCATAAGTTAGCCCCAACAGCCGGGGTACAAGCATGGATTCGTTGCCAATGCCGCTTCCCAACACCAGTGAAATCTTGCTTCCCCACTTCACCTTGGTGCCTGCCGCAACAGGTGCACCATTGAACGATTGTTCTAAAACCGAATTTGGTGCAAAATCGGGCCGGAACGATGTATCCCCCAGCTGCAGGTTGTTGGCTTTCAAAATCATTTCAACATTTCTGAAGCTCAGTCCAACAAGATTGGGCATCTCTACGTCAGGGGGGATGATACGGTTGATGGTTACATAGATCGTGCGGTTAACCTTCACAACAGCATCTGCCTCGGGTACCTGCTTGATGATCAGCGATGGAGGTAAGGAGTCGTAGTAAACAGAGTCCTGCACTACCACGTCGAATCCTTTCTCTTCCAGCAATCCTTCTACTTCTGCCAT
>JBGTIL010000109.1:0-4165 GCA_041745695.1 Chitinophagaceae bacterium
GCTTCACCTATGTTGGCTGGAAAAGATCTGCATGCCTACTTTTATGTGTCTCGTGATCGCTTGAATAAAACAACAGTATCTCAATCCCGAATGGCACCTGCGGCACAGGAGTTTTTCCGCAAGCTTACTCATGAATCCCAGGCTGTCTATACCAAAGCATTAGATGATGCAATGTCGCTAAATCCAGGAGATACATCTGCCATTTTTGAAGCGCTTACACAAAAAGTGCGTGAGGCTGGAAAGAATACCGGTGAACATTCGTTCTTAAAACGGTTATTCCTTTTCACCCAAAAGTTTCCGGATCTTCTTTCACAACTGATAGGATTTTTAGGAAAGTATCCTGAAAAGGACTTGCCTTTAATTGCCATTTCTCTTGTTGACCGTGTGACCGCCACAACAGCTTATCGGAAGTCTGCGAAGGATTTATTAAAGCAATGGGCAAAGAGTGAACAGAACAAAAGGCTTGCAAAAGCTGCAGCCGAAAAGCTAAAAAATTTTGAATAATGGGTACATCTTCTTCACACGGAAGCCCTTCAGGTGGTGGGCTACTTCCTAATTGGTATAACGATGATCAAGTATTGGATCAGCCACCACAAGTTCGACAAGAGCCAGAGCCTGCTGGTGAAGAGGTTCCGGTCCCGGCTGAGAACCCGATCCTAATTATTCCGGTCTCTCAAACTGGAGCAGACATTGGGCCTATTCCAACCGTGGATTGGAGTGGTGCAAAAGCGGCCTTTACTAGGTATATCAATGGGACAGCAGGATCATCTCTCTCCAAAGCCTCTGGGAACTATGTAAGAGCTATGGGTGGCGCTGGTCGTGCAGCGAGAGCTGCCCGTCGAGGTGTGACTGCGGGTGGAAGATTAGCTAGAATTCTTGGTACGATTAGCAGTCCAGGGGGCGGCTTTAACGTGACCTTACAGGCGTTTGGTATAGGTAATCTTGTTGGACGTTCAACAGAAGAGGTCTTGGCACAACTTGCCAATGCCATTGCTCCGGATGGAGCTACTAATGATGAAGCAATTGCACGTGACGCTATTTTAGCTACCCTGGACCGGCTTTGTGAGCGGCGGATGGAAGAAGATGGAAATTTTGAGCCGCTGGAAAATTTAACTCCTGAAGATATACGAGCTATTATGATCGAATACGTCAACTTATATATTTTCAATAAATGGGTTTATGAATTAGGCGTAGCCATCGAAACAAATGCAGTTAGTGAACACGAGGCCGTGCAATTGGAGGCAGAAGTAAGGGATTTCGTTTTTGAAGAAGTGACAACTGCATTACAAGATGTTCCACTTCAGTCCTTTTCATTGGATGAAGGTCAAAATCAGCAAATTATTCAAACCATTTTTCTTAATGCCTACGCAACTCTAAGCAATGAAGACATTTAATATAGCAATATTAGAAAATAGCGCGGATAGTTTTGTGTTGCCAAACAATTCTCAAGAAGAATTTAGGTCCTATACTGTAGACGAAACTTCAGTCATGATACGCAGTAATATCCAAGCGGAGTGGCGCAAAAGAGGCATACATCCTAATGCACCTGCAGCAGATTTTTTAGACTTTGCCCAAGCTATTTATACCGCAGATCAAGTTATTTCACGCAGACTGAATGGGTATCAAGGTTGGAGTCGTCATATCTGTGTGCACTTCCCTGTGTCTGATCTGGGACTTTGGCGACAGGCCTGTCCAAAGCTGGTGCAAATGTTGTCCTTTTTGAGTGGTGATAAGTGGGAGATTAATTTTCGCCAACGCATTAACCAGCGCATGATTCAAGATGCGGTGAACAGCAACCCTGATGGGGTTACAAAAGTTTGTTTGTTCTCAGGAGGATTAGATTCCTTTATAGGAGCCATTGACCTTTTGTCCAACGGCGAAAAATTAGCTTTGGTTAGTCATTACAAAGGTGGTAGCGAAAGTGTGCCACAAACGCAATTATATGGTGCCTTAGAGCAGCACTTCGGCAATAGTAACTTTTTGCCATTCCAGCTTTATGTGCAGCCTAAACAAAATAACGTCCAGGCGCAAAAAGAAGATACCTCTCGGGCACGTTCGTTCTTGTTCCTTGCAATTGGAATTGTGTTGGCTAATACTTATGGACAGACGATTCCTTTGATTGTCCCTGAAAACGGGTTAATTTCCTTAAATGTGCCACTGACTCCAACACGGCTTAGTAGTCACAGTACACGTACTACCCACCCCCATTATATGTTCTTGTTCCAGGAAATTTTAGGACATCTTGGTATAATTAATCATATTGAAAATCCATACAGGTTTAAAACGAAAGGAGAAATGATACAGGAATGTAGGGACCAGGCCTTTTTAGTGGCCAATTATGGTGAATCCATGTCCTGCTCCCATCCTGATACCAGCCGTTACGAAGGACAACGGCCAGGCATTCATTGCGGCTATTGTGTGCCTTGCATTATTCGTCAGTCGGCTGAAACAGCAGCGGGTGGCATCCATACCAACTACACCCATAATGTAAGAACAACTCCGCCCGCTGCAAGTTCTGATAAAGGAAGTGACCTGCGAGCTTTTAAAATCGCCCTTCTCCACACCCAAAATCTGAGACGGACCGGTTTATTGTTCCATATTTTACGGTCCGGGCCGATCTCGTTTACTAATGATCAAGAACTATCAGAATACAAAAGTGTTTATTCAAGGGGCATGAACGAAGTGCGTAACTTCCTGCCATGAAAACTAGGTTGCACGATACCCATTTCCATCTAGACCTATTTGAAAACCCGGCCGTGGTGGTGGAACGTATAAATGAGGCTAATGTGTATACTATTGCGGTAACAAACCTTCCGGCAGTTTTTGAAAATACCAAACGCTTAATCGGAAGCTCCAAGTATATAAGAGCGGCTTTGGGTTTTCATCCCGAAGTAGCCTCTCGTCATGCACACCAGATTGACAAATTTTTACAGCTTCTCCCCTTAACAAAATATATTGGTGAAATTGGGTTAGATAATTTTAAAAAAACAACTTCAGATTATGCCGCTCAAAAGAGGGTCTTTGAAACGATTATTAACGCCTGCCATGACGCTACTTCTAAAATCATAACCCTTCATTCTCGCAGGGCAGAGAAGGATGTTATTTCTATCATTGGCCCTCGCTTTCCCGGAATAGCCATTTTACATTGGTATTCCGGAAGCATTTCGGAACTGGAAAAGGCCCTTTCTTATGGATTTTATTTTTCTATAAACCATGCTATGACCCAATCAGAAAATGGTAAGAAAATCATTGCCCATCTACCAAAGGAAAGGATGCTACTTGAAACAGATGGCCCTTTTGTAAAGTGGGGGAACAACCCTTTCGACCCTTGTTTAGTTGACAATACGGTTACTGCTCTAAGCCAGCTAACGAAAAACCCAGAAATAGCCTCAATAGTAAATTCTAATTTTAGACAGGTACTTAATCCATTACAGTCTACATAAGTAACTGTGTTTGCACCTGCACAGATGTAACCAGTTTTGAAACTCTTCTATTGAAATTAATTTCTATGTTTATTTGACAGCTAAAGTACTTGCTTTACCTGCCATTTTAACATTTTGAAAGTACAGGCATATACTTTGACCTCCTGAGGGTAAGTAATAGTTCGTTACTGAAAAAATTTATTGAATGAGTAAAGCATACTTAATTGAGTGTAACAAAGAAGGGAATCAAGGCAGGGTGAAAATTAACATCTACAATGTTACCCACTATGAGCAAGCTGAAGACAAACCCAACGGAGCTACAAGGATATTTCTTGTTTCTGGAAAGGAAATCATTGTAGCCGATACAGTCGAGCAAATTGACGTTTTGTTGGATTGGAAAAAAGATGGAAAACTGGATTTCGCAGGAAACCATGTTCAAACGCAAGAAAGAAGAAGGGGTACTATTGAAAAAATGTAAAATCTAGGGCTGAGAAAAAACTCAGCCCTTTCTTTTGAATAAATTAAAACGATGACTGCGCTATTACTGTTGGCTTTGTTATTTCTAGAGGATTATTTTTGTAAGCCTCTGCTGGTTTAGTTTTCCGCAGCCCTACTTAAATCCCCGTTAGCGCAAGGTGTTCCTCGGTTGTTTGTTTCCCCCGTTTTGCAGTTGTTGGTGTTCCCGAACCACGGGATAAATATCACCTTCACCATGCAGCGCAGGCATAGCTGAGCAGTAAACC
>JBGTIL010000110.1:0-7510 GCA_041745695.1 Chitinophagaceae bacterium
CGTCTGAGCTGCTGCAGCAATGGGCAGCAGAGAACGATGAAAACATGGAGATTGTTATTGCGAATGTTGCTTAAATCCCGGTGCACTCGCTAATATTTGAATACTGACCCGGGTAACATGTTCATTTACCTCGTTCAGTTGTGTTCAGGTAATGCAAAGGAGAAGGTGCTGCCTTTTCCTTGTTTACTTTTAATCTTCATATTGCTGCCTATCTTATGCAAAAACTCTTTGCATAGCATCAAGCCCAGGCCCGTGCCGGCCTCATTGGCAGTTCCCTTAGTAGTGAAATAGTTATTGTGTGTCAGCTTCTCCAGAACCTCATCGGTCATTCCTACCCCGGTATCCTGCACGCTTATCTCTACCAGATTATTTGACGTTGTCGCGTGCACCAGGATATTTCCTTTTTCCGGGGTGAATTTAATGGCATTTGAAAGTAAATTGCGAAGCACCATATGCAGCATTTCTTTGTCTGCGTATACGTACACAGGGCGATCTAGTTTATTCTCGAGATAAATTTCTTTCGATTTTGCCTGTAGGCGGAGCAGACTTGTAACGTTGTTAATCAGCTCCGACAGGTCTATGGCCTGAGGCACTGCGCGCTCAGATTCCATCTGACTTTTAGCCCATTGTAGCAGGTTATCCATCAAACTAACGGTGTAGTTCATGTCTGAAAGAATATCAGGAATAAGCATTTTAATTTCCTCAGCAGGCATATCAAACTGATGCATGCCCCGTATCAGGTTTCTTTGCGCATACAACGGACCTTTCAGGTCGTGCGCAATGACAGAGAATAATTTATTCTTAACCGTGTTCAATTCTGTAAGCTGCTCCGCTTTTGTCTCAATTTCCCTCCGCTGCAGTTCCTTCTCCTCGTTGCTCGCGTTTAACTCCTCATTTTTATTTAAAATGGAAAGCTGGTATCCGAGGTTCTCTTTTTTACTCCAGAAAAGTGCAAAGAATAGAAAAACGAGGGCCAGAACGTGATTGAAAAAATAGAAGGCATAAGAGGCCTTGCGAAGCTCGTAAACATATCCATGGTCTAAGACAAACACGAAGACGTAACAGGTTGCAGAGAATGCAAACGTGATGATAGCGTTGCTGGGCTTCTGCATGTAGAATACGCCGAGCACTGCGTAAAGAACAAAAAATAATTCTAAGCCTACGTCGAGCCCTGCTCCGTACACCATGCTCGTGATCAGCGGATACAGAATGAAATACACAAGCCGCGCCGCCTCATATTTTTGAAGAAAGTTCAGGTAAAGCACAGTTGCAGAGATTACAACTGGTGCAAACGCCACTACAGTGGCGATAAAAGGTAGATCCTGTTCGTCAAACAACCCGGCAAGGGTTACAGCTATACCAGATAGGATACCCAGGAAATTAAGCTGGTTGAACACCAGCAGTTTCCGCCGCTCATAGTCGCCAAGCTTTAAGTGGTCGCCGATGGTGGTAAAGCGAAACAGAAATAAGGGCTTCTGCAAAAGTTTTGCATACATAAGGTACGGTTTACGTTTGGGCTTTTACAAGGACCTGGAGCGTAAATGTACGGTGCGTAATTCTGGAATGCAAGTGGAGGGAAAGCGTAAATGTTTAAAAAAAAACAAAAAAAGGAATTATTTAGCTCGCATTTGTGTTTAAAAAGAATGCGTTTGGATGTGGCGCAAGTTCGCCCTCAAGGTCGTAATCATACGCTTTGGTGATCGTAACATAACGAAAATCACCAGGTTGCAGTGTCTCTTTCGTTTTAATAATTACCTCATTGTCGACTTCAACAGAATCAAATTCTGTGCGTCCGAGGTAGCGGCCGCTTTCGCGCTTGTCTATCAGTACTTTAAAAGTTTTTCCCACCTTTTGGGTGTTCTTGAATAAAGAAATCTCTTGCTGTACCTCCATGATCTCTTCTGCCCTTTCCTGTTTTTCAGCTGCAGGCACATCATCGATCAACCCAAAAGCGCTGGTATTTTCTTCATGAGAATAAGTAAAGATGCCCACCCTGTCCAGTTGTTCTTTCTCCAGGAAGCGTTTCATTTCCTCCACATCATCCCTCGTTTCGCCGGGAAACCCTGCTATCAGTGTAGTGCGCAGGCAGATACCAGGGATGGTTTCCCTGATTTGTTGTAACAGGTCTTCAATTTCTACACGGGTGATCTGCCGTTTCATTGCCTTTAACATCGCATCAGCCGCATGTTGCAGCGGCATATCGAGATAATTGCAAATGTTAGAGCGGTCTTTCATGACGTCTAAAATTTCCATTGGAAATTTATGGGGGTAGGCATAGTGCAGCCTGATCCACTCGATACCCCGCACATCACTAATTCGTTTTAAAAGATCCGGCAGCATTCGCTTCTTGTACAGATCCAAACCGTAGTAGGTCAATTCCTGAGCAATCAGCAGAATTTCTTTTACGCCACGTCGTGAAAGTGTTTCAACTTCTTTTACAATATCGTCAATGGTACGGCTAAGGTGATTTCCCCGCATTAAAGGAATGGCACAAAAAGCGCAGGTACGATTACATCCTTCGGCGATTTTTACATAAGCGTAGTGCTGCGGTGTTGCCAGCATGCGTTCACCAATGAGTTCCGCTTTATAGTCTGTACCAAAACGTTTGAGCAGGAGCGGCATGTCCATGGTTCCGAACCAGGCATCTACCTCTGGTATGCTTACCTCCAGGTCGTCGCGGTAGCGCTGGCTCAGGCAACCCGTCACGTATACTTTATCGAGCAACCCTTTTTGTTTTAAGTGCACCTGTTGGAGAATTGTATCAACTGATTCTTCTTTGGCCTTGTCAATAAAGCCACAGGTGTTTACAATCACAATATTATGGTCGTTCCTGCCGCTCTCATGAACCACCTTTATTTCCGCCGACTGCAATTGCCCGCTTAGAATTTCACTGTCAACCATATTTTTGCTGCAGCCGAGGGTGATGATATTTACTTTGTCTTTTTTAAGCGTTTTTACTTTCATGCACAGGCTGGCCGAAATTGACCTTTTAAATTGAGGCGCGAAGGTAACTACATTTGCGCGGAGCCTTGTTTACAAACTGGTAAAAGCCCACCAGGAGCACCCCACTACCTGCACCAGCAGGCGAGGATCTTGAGCTTCTTCAGTGCCTTTTTCAAGAGGGGAAAAACAGGAGGTATAGTATTATTTTTCTCTACAATGCGAAGCCTGCCTTCTGCCAACAGACATGACGGAGCAACTTCTGCGGTGTCTGGTCTTTCCCGGAGCTGACGGCTTTCGCCGGCTGCCGGCAGTGACGAATAATGAAGCCATTCTTCATCTAGATCTTTAGAGCCAACATCGCTTTTGCGGAAAGCATTCTGACCTAATTTTCAGAAATTGCGCTTCGGTCTGTGCACTCACTGCAATGGTAGCGGGAGTGGTGAGCGCAGGCACGATACAAGCAAGATGACACTAAGCTTCTTTTAAACTGAAAAGACTGTCTACAAATTCATGTTTGTCGAAAACGAGCAGGTCCTCCATTTTTTCGCCTACGCCAATAAATTTTACAGGAATTTTGAATTGATGCGCAATTGCCAGCACAACACCGCCCTTGGCTGTACCATCGAGCTTCGTGATGGCGAGTGCGGTTACGTCTGTCGTGGCTGTAAAGTGTTTGGCCTGTTCGATTGCATTCTGCCCGGTACTGCCGTCGAGAACGAGCAGTACTTCGTGCGGAGCGCCCGGAATTACTTTCTGAATGCTTCGTTTAATTTTGCTCAGCTCCTCCATGAGGTGCGCTTTATTGTGCAACCGGCCAGCCGTATCAATCAGCACTACTTCTGCACCCCTGGACACAGCGCTTTGTACCGTATCAAATGCTACCGCTGCGGGGTCTGAACCCATAGGCTGTTTAATGATGGGCACGCCTGCCCGCTCAGACCATATGGTCAACTGGTCTACAGCAGCAGCGCGGAAGGTATCGGCAGCTCCCAGCAAAACCGACTTACCAGCAATTTTGAAATTATGGGAAAGCTTGCCAATGGTGGTTGTTTTGCCAACGCCGTTTACGCCTACTACAAGAATAACGTAAGGTTTTGTGGGAAGGTCGCGGTCGAAAGCATAGCTATTGGTGGCAGGTGCCTCCACGAGAAGAGCTCTGATTTCTTCCTGTAACAGGTTGTTCAGGTCGGAAGAATTGATGTACTTGTCTCTCGCCACCCTTGCTTCAATCCGGGTAATGATCTCAAGGGTTGTGTCTACTCCCACATCAGCCGAAACGAGGGCTTCTTCCAGATTATCCAGTACGTCTTCATCAACGGTGCTCTTGCCAGCAATGGCTTTGGTTACCTTGGATAAAAAATTATCCTTAGTTTTTTGGAGGCCATCGTCCAAACTTTGTTTTTCCTTCTTACCAAACAGTTTATCAAAAAATCCCATGAGTTACATACGTTATGGTGAGGCTACACAAATTAGTGCTTACTGTCCGAACTGACTTTGTAAACTGGACCGCAACATTATTACACCCGGCATGCGCTAAATGACAAAAGCCGTCGACCCGGGGACGACAGCTTGACGATTAAGTTCACAAAATTATTTCTGCGCCAGAAAATCTTTCACCTTATCCTTATGCATCATAGCTTCTTTGAAGGTATAAGCTCCGGACTTAGGACTGCGAACAGCCTTAATAACTTTCGTATAATTCTTTGCTTCCGCTGCCTGCTTGGGATCTTTCTTGATGGCGGTCTTAGCTGCTTTTGCCATGGACGTTCTAGTTTTTGATCTGTGAGTTTGTCAGCAAACGCTAACAAACAAGACAATTATTTAATTTCTTTATGAATAGTAACCTTCTTCAGGTTTGGATTGAATTTCTTCAGCTCCAGACGCTCAGGATTATTTTTCTTATTCTTTTCACTGATGTAGCGGCTTGTACCCGGAACATCGGTATTTTTTTGTTCGGTACATTCCAGAATCACCTGTACCCGGTTTCCTTTCTTTGCCATTGTATAATATTTACGGCTTGCTGCAGGTAAACTACCGGCACCAATCCTAACTCAAAAACTTAGATATGCTGACCCTGCGCTCTCAGGTCTTTAACCACATTGAATAAGCCCCTTTTATTTATAGTACGGATTGCATCAGTACTAAGTTTTAAGGTCACCCACTTATCTTCCTCAGCTAGAAAGAAACGCTTTTTCTGTAAATTGGGTAAAAACCGGCGCTTGGTTTTAATGTTGGAGTGAGAAACGTGGTTTCCACTCACAGGCACCTTACCCGTAACCTGACATACTCTTGACATGACTTTGAAAAAATTTTGGAGTGCGAAGGTAGGGAAAAGAATTTGATTTGACTGACGGTGAATCGCATTTTACAAGAATCCAGCAGTTGAGGCAACAAAACCCTGGTGAGAGGCACACCTCATGTAGCCGGCATTTGCTCTGTGCAAGACGACCCAAAAGGCAAAGCCTTGTTTTGAATCGGATTCTTTTTTAAACTAGCTTCGCCCCGCAAATTGTGCCTGCTAAGGCTTCAAGTTAAGGCAAAGAAAATTGACTTTTCCCGCCTCACAGCACAGCGCATCAGAATCGTACATCTAAAATTTTAAAGAATCATGGCTTACGATGTTGTAGTTATTGGTAGTGGACCAGGCGGATATGTTGCAGCCATTCGTGCTGCCCAACTAGGACTAAAAACCGCGATCATTGAACGCGAAAGTTTGGGAGGTATTTGTTTAAACTGGGGTTGTATACCTACCAAAGCGCTCTTGAAAAGCGCCCAGGTATTTGAATACATTAAACATGCTCAGGAATACGGAATTGAAGCAACAGGACACCACAATTTTGAGGCAGTAATAAAACGTAGCCGTGGCGTTGCCGACAAGATGAGCAAAGGAGTTCAGTTCCTGATGCGGAAAAATAAGATCGATGTAGTGATCGGATTTGGCAAAATGGTGGCGAAGGGCAAAATAGAAGTGAGTGCAGCAGATGGCACCAAACAGGTGCTGGAGGCTAAGCACACCATTATTGCCACCGGTACAAGGGCCAGGCAATTACCTGCTCTGCCCATCGATGGCAAAAAGATCATTGGCTATCGTGACGCCATGGTGCTGCCGCAGCAGCCCAAAAGTTTGATCATAGTTGGAAGCGGCGCTATTGGATGTGAATTCGGATACTTCTACAACTCTATGGGCACCAAGGTGACCATCGTCGAGTTTTTGCCTGGTATTGTTCCGCTTGAAGATGTGGATATCTCGAAAGAACTGGAAAAGAGTTTTAAGAAGCAGGGCATACAAATTATGACCGGCAGCGAAGTGACCCATGTGGACACAACCGGAAATGGCGTTGTTGCAACCATTAAAACCGCAACCGGAGAAGTAAAACTGGAAGCAGACATGCTGCTAAGCGCCGTTGGTGTGCAGGCAAACCTGGAGGGCATAGGCCTGGAGGAGCTTGCTATCAAACATGAAAAAGGAAAAATTCTGGTAGACAAATACTACGCTACCAACGTTCCCGGCATCTATGCAATTGGTGACTGTGTACCTGGACCTGCGCTGGCGCACGTTGCTTCTAAGGAAGCAATCATTTGTGCAGAACAGATCGGCTATGCAGAAAAGAAATACCCCCACCAGCCAGAAACACTGGACTATGGCAACGTACCGGGATGCACCTATTGCATTCCCGAGATTGCCTCAGTAGGTATGACGGAGAAGCAAGCCCGCGATGCAGGCATGGACATAAAAGTGGGAAAATTTCCGCTCAGTGCTTCTGGAAAAGCATCTGCTGCCGGACATACGGAGGGATTTGTGAAAGTAATTTTCGATGCAAAGTATGGTGAGTGGCTCGGCACGCACATGATCGGTTACAATGTTACGGAGGTGATTGCCGAAACGGTAACAGCCCGCAAACTGGAAACAACCTATCATGAAGTGCTTAACTCTATCCACCCCCACCCTACCATTTCGGAGAGCGTTAAGGACGCCATTGAAGTGGCCTACGGTGAAGCTATACATTTGTAAAACGGGTCTGGGAAAGCAAACAGCTTCACCGCCATATCATAAAACAGAAACGGATTGCCTGTCGCGCAATCCGTTTCTGTTTTTGTGGGTTCCGATTTGTCGGTGCACCAGAGTGGTACCGGTATTATTGATTTCCAAATACCTTTTTCAGAACATCATTCACCCTTGCAGCAGGGTCTTTCCTGATCTTTTGTTCTTCCTGCGCTACACCCAAGAAAATGCCCGCCAGGGCTTTCTCTGTTACATAAGCTGTGAGGTCGGGGTTTACCTTTTCCCTGCTGAACTTATTGTAGGTAGTAAAAAGCGTGTTCCAATGTTTAGTAGCACCCACTTTGGCTACCGAGCTTTCTATAATGGGACGAAAGGCTTCAGTGAGTGGAAGCGTAGTCTTGCTCTTAAGATAATCGGTTGCAGCAAAATCACTACCCTTCAGAATACCAATCCCATCATTGATAGTGATACCTTTAATTGCATTGATGAAGATTGGGAGGGCATCTTTAGCCGCATCTTCGGCTGCGCGGTTCATTGAAAGTATGGCAGCATCTACCTGTGATC
>JBGTIL010000111.1:0-7833 GCA_041745695.1 Chitinophagaceae bacterium
TTTCGACAATACCGAGGCATTCGTTTGCAGCAATCTGGCTAAAAAGGACAAAGTGATCTCAGAGTCTTTGTAGACTTCCTTATTCTCAAGCAAATTCAATAATTTGTCTTTCCATAACATTACTTGTCTGTCATCCCCTAAGCATAAATCATCTTCCTTCTGAGTAGTTTCTATCACCTGTTCTGTTTCGTTCTCCAAAAGCAAGACTGGAGTAAATGCCAAAACTTGTTTCGACCGGAGCAGGATGAGTGCATCCGAATCGTTTTTCAAAAGTCGAAATGAGAACAATGCTTGAATGGAATTTGTGTATCCGTTAAAAGCCACATAGTAAAACAGCACTGAGAAAACAAAATAGTACCACCACTTGGAAGTAAAACTTCCCCAAGCCGGATAAAGACACAGGAATAGTATGTCCAAAACTTGTATAACAAGCAGTGCAAGCAGATAACGTTTGACCCATCGGAAAAGCATGGTGTCTGCGAAGCTTAAAATTTGTACAGCTGCCTTTTTATAAACGGAGTAATACCTCAGACTAAAAAATAGATAAAAAGAAAGCGAAACAATGCCAGCTATTCTATACCACGAATCAAGGTCACGGTCGTGTCCATCTGCATAAAAAAATGGACGGCTTAAAATAAATCTGTCTGTCACAAACATGATTGCTGTATACAGTAAATAAAGGGTGGCAGGGACAAAATGTAACCACTCTTTTTTTCTGAAGTGCTTACCGGGATTCAATAATGCTTTCGTGTAAAAGAAGATGAGAGGACCAAGGAGAAAGAAATTTTGAAAAGGAAAATAAAAAAGTATGCTGCGATAGGGTCGCAGGCTGTACCAGCCAGCATGGCCGAGCATCCAGGGCACAATGTTTAGGGTGCAGGCAACGGTGAACCCTGCCATCCATAAACATGGCTTGTTATTCTCTACTAAAGCCTTTCGCACTAGTAGAATTGAGAATAACACCCCGTGGGTAAAAAATATAAGCAGAATAGAACTGTAAAAACTAAAATGAAAGTGCATTCGATGAAACGAGTGTAAGCCTCAATTTAAGTTCTATATTTTATTTTAGATTTACCCTTCAGGCTAAAAACTTATAACAGACAATTACGATAAGTGTTTAAGGAGTTTTAAACAAATATATAGACATCAAAAAACTCGAACTTTTCTTGGTCAGTTTTATCCAGTAATACCCAATAAGGGACACAAATCCCTAAAATCTTTAAGTATCTGGTTCGAGTTTTCAACCCTTGGGGCTACTACAATTATAAGTTTTGCATATTGACGGTCAACTTGGTAAGATGTCATTATTTTTCACTTTCCCGATCAGTTGCCTGTTCTCGTGGTAAAGACTTAACTCGTTTAAGATAAAGTCTGCCGGAAGCCAACCAGGAGTTGGTTGATCTTCATTATTATCTTGTTTAATTTCTGCATTGGCGCTATCTGCCCTTTTAAATTCCTAAACCATTAGCTGTCAGGCATCCTGTTCGGGATCAAACTCCATCTGAGATCACCATGGTGGTAGCATGAAGTATGGCGCTTATCTGGAATCTGGTACCAATAAGATCGCGCACTGCAACACGGAAATTGACAGCCACTATGTTTAGAACATTATTTTATACCCAGTTTTATAATGCACCCCGGGGAGGTATTGAACTTAATAAAGCTGTGTACGAGAATGTTCAAACGCAAGTAAGCACAGAAACTTTGCATTTGAACAATTAAAGGGTCGTTCTTTAGATTAAAAAGAAATGTCGTACACCTCAGTTCAACAGCCATAGACTACATGAACTCTATATTCGGTAACTACCTGGTAAAAGATATAACAGCGGATCATTTTAGAAGAGTTGGAAACCACTTTTTTTAGACTAACTCCGTGACCACCTGTTACGAAATTTTAGGGAGGGTGAAATCCCATAAGGACAAAAGGAAGATTTTGGAAATATTGTAAGTCAACTATTGAATTTGCCACGCAGAATGCCATAGAAATTTTTCAGTTTGCACCGGATAAATTGCTCTCAACAATAATTTCTGACGCGGGCGGTCCTTATGATCATTTTACTTCCTACATCATTTTGAATAAGAAGATTATAGAAAATATAGAGA
Source organism: Chitinophagaceae bacterium (assembly GCA_041745695.1). Classification (GTDB taxonomy): domain Bacteria; phylum Bacteroidota; class Bacteroidia; order Chitinophagales; family Chitinophagaceae; genus Flavisolibacter. Next base: position 2,104 of record JBGTIL010000111.1, read on the forward strand.
TGGCATCTATTACAGTTATCGAAATGTCAAGGGATTAGCCCATCTTGGCTAGGTCATTATTTTACAAGTTGATTAGAGATATACGGTTTTTCCTGGTGCGTGAGGCCTTGATTTCATAAGGACTATACAGCCCACGCACGGCTATTTCAGACAGGAGTAAAGTGCCCCACAGATACAAGCAACTACGAAAATCTGATTGATGATGATATCCCAGCGTTGCCTGGGCAGCTCGTGAGCGGGATATTCAATAGTCCAATAGCCTTTTCTGGCAATCTCAAACAATATAGCAGGTGTCAACGGAATATGAGGTACTCTCTTATAGGGGGGTTTGAAAATAGATCCGCCGATGCTAATCCAACTACCTTCTTCGTACGCGTGAAAGTACCACAAGTATAGTGTCATATCCACACAGAAGCGTTTTGCATATTCATCGATGAGCTCGTGAAAATCATCACCACTAACACCATGGTCATTATGCAGATCGTCACTTAACTTCAAGTCTTCAATTCCTGTCTTTTCTCTAACAAAATTGTTGATCTGGTCCTGACTAAACATGATAGGCTGTTGTGTTGTGGCTCACGGATGCGGCTTATTGCTTTAGAGGAATCCTGGATCTGCAGGGCATCATCCTTTGGATGGACGCTTAAATGCCATCGCCTTCAATTCTCTTTACGCGCTTAGAATTGATCTTGTAATTTCCCTTGGGGAATCCATCCTTAGCACTATGTCTGAGTATTCATCTGAGGTGATGTTTGATACGCAACTGTGCGATTTCAAGTGATACACTGAACAATTTGAGCCGAAAGCGTAGCAAGTGTTATGTATTATAGCCAACTCAAAATAAGTGGCATCAAAAATCCAAGGTTAAAAACGCGATTAATGTCCCTTAATCCATCCGCCATCCACAGCCAATGACTGTCCGGTGATGTAACTGGCCCTTGCGCTCACCAAAAAAACGGCTGCTGCAGCAAATTCCGCAGTGGTACCGAAACGCTTCATCGGAATGGCTTCCTTTACGTCGTTTACTTTGGGATTGTGCTCAATCAATTGTTCCAGCCGCCCGGTGACTGTATAGCCGGGCAGGATATTATTAACGGTTATGCCATGCCCTGCTACCTCATTGGACAAACTCTTTACCAATCCCAGTAAAGCTGTGCGAACTGCATTGGAAGAGATGAGGTTGTCGGCAGGCTGTTTCAGCGCAACAGAAGTAATAGTTAAGATGCGTCCGAAACGTTTTTCTTTCATGTCGGGCAACACCTGCTGAATGATGTCTACAGCACTCAGGAAAAGTAAGTTGTATAAGTGCTTCCAATCGTTTAAACTGAATTGCTCAAACGCGCCGGGCGCGGGACCACCTGTGTTAGTAACAAGGATTTCAATAGGACCAAACACCTGAACGCTTTGTGTTACCAGGTTCTTTCGCTGTTGCTCATCTGTGATATCACATACAACTGACAGCACTTTATTGGGGGCGATAGTCTGTATCTCTGCTTCAGTGGCGGCAAGTGCCGCCACGTCGGTACCGCAAATAATTACTTTCGCCCCTTCGGTTGCCAGTTCTACGGCTACAGCTTTACCCAATCCCTTGCTAGAAGCCAGTACGAGTGCTACCCTGTTCCTTATTCCCAGATCCATTGATTATTTTTTGATTGCTTCCGATGGGGCTTCCTGGTTACTTTCTCAGATAAGCATCCGAGCCATCAATCCAGTCCTGCCTTGGCGGCGCGAAGGTATCGGTCTCAACCACTTTGCCTATCATCAGCGCCCTGTGCCGGCGATCTCCCGGAATTACAATCACGTCTCCAGCCAACAGGTCAACAGAATTGTCCTCATTATCATCAAACCAGAAACGCAGTGTGCCCTCCAGTACTTCAGTGATCTGTTCATTGTCGTGTGAATGCCAGGGCACTTCAAAACCGTCTTCAAATTCCATCTTTGCAATCATCACTTTTGCTCCATGAATGAATTGCCTTTTCATCTTTGCATTTACCTGCTCTACAGGGATACTACTCCAACTGGTTTTTTCCATAATTCTTGTTTTTAAAATGGTTCAAACAGAAAGTTCAACCGGCACCAACCAACCGCTTTTGTCTTCAATCAAACCTGCCCTTAAACCGTTGATCTCACGGTGAAGCATAGGGCCTATTTTGCGCTGGTCTACTGAGGGTAGCACCATGTGCACTTCTCCATGTGTAATTTCTGAAATATGCGATACCACTGCTGCAGTGCCAGAGCCGAAGGCTTCCTGTAACCTTCCCTCCTGATAAGCTGCCAAGATCTCATCAATGTAAATATCCCTTACCTCTACTTCTATGTTTCGTTCTTTTAAGATATCTATAAAATAAGTTCGGGTGGTACCTTTCAACACCGCTCCACTAAGGGTTGGCGTTAGTACTTTGCCATCAATTACAAAAAACAGGTTCATCATCCCAGCCTCCTGAACTTTTTTAAATTCAGGGCTCTCGAGCCAGATGATCTGGTCGAAGCCTTTTTGTTTGGCTAACTGACTTGCTTTTAAGGATCCTGCATAATTGCCACCGGTTTTTGCTTCCCCAGTGCCACCGGGCACAGCTCTTATCAGTTTCTGTTCTGTAACCAACCGGATAGGTTCTGAAAAATAGGGTTGCACCGGCGCAGCATAGATGTAGAAAGTGTAAGTATCTGAAGGCGTTACCAGCAAAGAGTTTTCGGTAGCTATCATTGTTGGCCTGAGGTACATAGCGCTTCCCTCCGCAGTGGGTATCCATTGCTTATCTGCAGCAACCAGGGTTTTTAGTGCTTTTAAAAAAAGCGCTTCCGGAACAGCAGGCATACACATTCGTTCTGCAGAGAGATTAAATCGTTCGATGTTGAGGTCCGGGCGAAGCAGTTTTGGAATACCATCCAGGCCCATAGTTGCCTTCATACCTTCGAAAATACATTGGCAATATTGCAAGGCTTTGGATTGGGGATCGATGACGAAACTCTGGAAGGGAACCAGTCTGAAGTCGCCCCACTGCCCATTCGCGTACTCCATGATAAACATGTGATCCGAGGTATATTTTCCAAAGGGAATATTATTAAAGTCTACAGTGGCCCGTTTTGAATTTTCTGTCTTAGTAATGTTGATGTTCATTTTGTACCTCTTTTGATCAAAGTTCCCGTGCGCAAATGTAATTAGGCTTTGGCTTCCATAGTAAAATTCGGCAGCGGAAGATGTTGATGCCGGGTTAGCTGCGGATGAGATTGCGGCAAAGCCTGGATGCATGCTTTTATGTAGAACCGCATCGAGGGAAGTGTCTGACGTCTTTAAAGTGTCAGACATTATGTAGGATCACGCCTCAGCATGAGGCAGGCAGATGTTTGGCCGGGGATTCTCGAAGGGTGTCAGATATCTTAAAGGTGTCAGACTTTTGACAGGTCTCAGGTGGCAGGATCAAGATCCCTTCGTTCCACATAGATTCTACAGCGAGGTGTCAGACATCTTAAGGTGTCAGACACGGTAAGGATTGAATGTCAAATCCGGGCTATTCTTCAAAAAGATATCTATTTCAACAAGTTGTTTAGTTACTTGTTGTTTTAAAAGCTTAACTGGCTTTGCTAAGATCAGGCTGCCAGATTATTTCAAGAAGAACAAAATCAAATATGCATATCGGTATACTAGGCGGCGGCCCGTCGGGAATGTTCTTGTACAAAAGGCTGATTGAATCGGGGGTAAATAGCCTGAAGGTGACCATATTTGAAAAAAGAAGCCAGTTAGGATCGGGAATGCCCTACAGTACAGAAGGGGCTAATAATGAGCATGTAACCAATGTATCTGGCAATGAAATTCCCGAATTGGTAACTTCTATCAAAGAATGGATTACTTCGGCACCAAGTCACCTGTTGCAGCGTTTCGATATCGCGCAGGATACTTTCAGCGAGTATAAAGTTCTTCCGCGGTTGCTTTTCGGTGAATACCTCTCAGCACAATTCGAGCTCCTGCAACAGTCTGCAGTAGAGAAGGGCATCGTAACCGAAGTGCTGCTCAACACCATGGTGACTGATGTCATCGACCTACCGGAAGAGAAACAAATAAAGGTACTTACCAATCAATCTGGAAGTCATAAGTTCGATGCAGTGATTATTAGCACGGGGCATAATTGGCCCCGGAAACATGAAGGGCAGGTACCCAATTACTTTGATTCTCCGTATCCCCCTTCCAAACTGGCTTTGAAGGTGAATTATCCTATCGCTATCAGGGGCTCTTCCCTCACGGCAATCGACGCCTTAAAAACTGTGGCAAGGCATAACGGCAAATTTCATAAAAATGAAGACAGCAGTCTCTCGTACCAGGTATCGACAGACAGCCCTGATTTTAAATTAGTGATGCATTCCATCGATGGACTGCTACCTGCGATCCGGTTTCATTTGGAGGACTCCAACCTTTCCAGCAACAACATCATTACAGAAGAAGAGATGAAAGAGATCATGGCTTCCAATGATGGATTCATCCCGCTCGATTACATTTTCGAAAGGAATTTCAAACAGGCTTTTCGGGAACAGGAACCGGAATTCTACGAGAAGATTCGCGAGATGAGGCTTGAGGAGTTTGTTGAACTCATGATGCGCTTGCGCGAACGTCTGGACCCCTTTCTTCTTTTCAAAGCCGAATATGCTGAAGCTGGAAAATCAATCAAGAGAAAGCAGTCTGTTTACTGGAAAGAAATGCTGGCTGTTCTTAGCTTCGCCACAAACTTTCCGGCTAAACATTTATCGGCAGAAGATATGATCCGGCTTAAAAAAACTTTAATGCCGTTAATCTCCATCGTGATCGCTTTTGTGCCTCAAAGCTCCTGCAGGGAAGTACTTGCATTACATGAAGCGGGAATATTGAGCCTGGTACCTGTGGACCGATCCAGCAAAGTACTACCCCAGCAGCAAGGGGGCGCGCTGTACCAGTACACCGACCATGAGGGCAAAGAGCAGTCTGTGTACTACAAACTCTTTATTGACTGCATAGGACAACCGCACTTATCATATGAAGATTTTCCTTTCAAAAGTTTGCTTTCCAACGGAAATATCAGCCCTGCAAGATTGAGATTCAAGTCTAATGAAGAAGGCCTTAAAGCAGGGCGCGAAGAGCCTAACAAAGTAGAAAAAGACCTCAGTTCGAACTACTACCTTCAAGTGCCGGGAATCACTATTAACGACAACTTTCAGGTACTGGATAAGTATGGAGCATACAGTGATCGGATTTATATCATGGCAGTACCTTACATAGGGGGCTATAATCCTGACTACTCAGGACTTGATTTTTGTGAGGCTGCATCAGCCCGCATAATAAAAGCGCTGTCACAAGCCGCAGTGCCTGCGGATTGAGTGCACCGGAGAAGGTGTTTATGAAGTTGTGGTATTTGAAAAACATAAGTTTCAATTAATCACAAAAGCAAAATAGGGATTTATAGCTGAATGCTTAACCTCTAGCCACAATTTTATAAACACGCTGTTGAACTAAACCTACGGTAGCCTTCCGGGACTAGCCGTACATTTAGTATCATCAAAATTTAAATTTATGGCAACGAAAAAAAATCGCCGGAAGCATTAAGGTATAACAAGTACCTCAACCGTGCCTGTCGTGAAGTTACGGGCTTTGAAGCTTTACTCCAGCGTTTTGAACGCAACATCTCTATCCTTGGCAGAAGTCCCCGCACATTCGACAATTACAGCCGCCATGTGGCTGCCATGGCTCTTCACTTTGGCTGCCTT